>QKMY01000053.1 GCA_003242895.1 Candidatus Margulisiibacteriota bacterium | reverse complement strand
TAAAAAATCAAAACCATCCAGGGTTTAGTAAATTTTTTGGCAAAAATCTGTCCTATACATTCCTATATCTTTGTGTGAATTTTCTATTTAGGAGTTGGGGGTATAAATTGGATGCAATTATAAAAAATATGTTACGATAAAGATTATAGAATTAAGCAGGAGGAATAAACAATGGAACTACATGAAGAATTTAACGCGCTTGAAAACAATGCCTTTCTCTATATAAACAAAAACAGCTTTACTGATAACTTCTCAAAAACCGAACAATTTACTTCACAGCTAAAAAAATCACTCAGCCCTTACGACAGTGAAGAAATAATGATACAAAAGGTCGTCTGCACTGCAATAAAAATTGAGTTCGACAACCGTCTTCAAAAAAATGAGTTCTCAAATATTACCAAACTTATTGCTGAAGCCTATAACGAAAATGAGGAATTAAAAAGCGAACTTATTTCGGTGGCAAAATCTGTTATAGGGAACAGAGCTAATCACGACATTTCGATTAATTAGCACCACTTCTCATCATCAGACAAGGTATCGGGATTTAGATCTTGCTTAAATTTTTTAAATTGAGCGGAAACTATTTTGAAACCGAAATACATACATAGAATAGTGATAAAAAAAGCTATCATTTCAACAAACTAACCAATCCGGCTTTGAATAAAATTAATATAATTCATACGACTCTTCTCTAGTAACTTTCGTTCTTCGTACTCTTTCTCTTCGCGTGTTATACTGATTACATTTTTCATGTTCAATATGGTTATTATATTGTCGTTATAGCGAGCAACCGATTGAATATACATCTCGTTAATCGTCGAAACGACATTAGCAGAACTTGACTCCAGTTCCTTTATTTTAATTACTTCAGACACTTTATCAACGATGAGGCCTATTGTCTGGTCATCAAAATCTATTACAATAACCCGCTTTCCAAAATCATTTTCTTTATGCGTCATTCCAAGCTTTTCGCGAAGATCAATAATCGGTATTATTTTTCCCCGCAAACTCAAAATACCAGCCAGATAATAGATAGTACGTGGAACTTTGGTAATTATAGGAAAATTGATGATTTCTTGAACTTCAGAAACCCGTGCTCCATATACCTGACTTCCAAGAAAAAACGATACTATGAGATAATTGTCTTTACGTTCCCGATCTTCAACATTTTCAGCGTATTCATCTTCATTGGTATCAACATTCATTATCTTGTCCATGAATCCCCTCGACTACAAGAAGCTTAATTTTATTATAACATTATTTTGAATAACATCAAAAAAAAAGCCCTTCTCATAAATGCATCATAATAAGCGCAGCGAAATCATCTGGTCGCTCCAGAAATGAAAAATATCCGGTTTTTTCGAGTACATAGATTTTCCACGGGAACACTTCTTTTTCCAGATCGCTTACTTTGATTTTATTGTAGTTAGTCTGATAATTCCTCTCGCTTAAGACAATTATCCCACGCTTAGCCTTGCTATACAAAACCTCCGAATAATCAACCCGTTGAAACTCATGTGCGGTTTTCAAATAAGAATATTTAACACCCGGAATTCCCCAGTATTTTGAGAGCAGGTCTACCATCTTTTCTTGAATTAACAGACTATTATAATACCCGAAATCATAAAGATTTTTCTTCATCATCCATCGATCGATAATCGTTACAAAAGCTTCGCCCGCCAATGGCCAGGACAAATACTTGTTAAAAATAAAAGATGTCTTGAAGAAAATATTATCGACGTAGACAACCTTATTAACTCTTTCCGGATGTTTATTGAGAAATTCGTTCACTACACGAGATGAATTGCCATGCGCCAAGAAAGAGGCCTTGTTTATTTTAAGAGCGCTCAAAAATTGGACCAAAAAGTCATCATATGTCTGAATAGAGTAAGGAACATCTTTCGGTTTATCGGTATAACCATGACCTAACAAATCCGGAACCAGCACATGGAATCTCTTTGAGAGCTTATCAATAACAGGCATAAAACTTTCTGCGGATCCCCCAATATCGTGAATAAGGATAAGGTCCGGACCTGCTCCTTTTTCAATATAGTGAACATTTCTGCCTTCTATATTAATCATTTTGCCTGGCAATTTATAGTCTGGATGGAATTCAGTGGAGGAATAATTGAAATAAACGTAATTCGCCACCAGAAATGTTGAGGTAACAACTATCAACCAAAGAAAAAACACTACCAGGTTTTTAACCGCTCTCAATAATTTTCTCATTGTACCTCCAGCCTGCTTATTATAATAAAAACTATTTATTGCCTTTTTCTATATAGCAGGTAGCATCTATGCCGCCTCTGGTATTATAGACAGTTGTTACTTTTAGATAATGAGGCTTTAATACTGCGTATATATCAGAAAACAGCATATTCGTCACAGCCTCCTGATAAATGCCTACGTTCCTATAAGAAATAAAGTAATATTTAAGCGATTTCAGTTCAAGACAAAACTCATCAGGAATATATTCGATCGTTACCTGGGCAATATCAGGCAATCCCGAAAATGGGCAAACAGCCGAAAATTCTTTAGTAGTATAAGTAATATACTGTTTTTCTCCCTGATAAGGAAACACTTCAAGGAAAGAACTCTTGATGTACTCCACTCCAAAAAAATCAAAACTAATTCCTTCAGCTTTTACCATGCGAAAACGACCTCCATAATATATATTAAAGCATTCCTAAAACCTGTCAGAAATGAATTTGATACCAGCCGGAACCAACTGTGATATAATTAATTATTGATTATCGTCATTTATATTATATAGTAGAATCCAAAATAAATTTAAGGAAATTCTGTAGTGAAATATTATTATACTATTATTCTTGCGGTTTTAATACTGGCGATCTCTATTCTGGCATTTTCAGCGAAACCCCAGGCTGGTTTAAACATAAAGGAAGCTGATGTAGAGAAATACAGCAGCTCGTTTGACCAACAAGCACTCCAAAAGATACTGAGCGATTATAACAACCTGAATGACAAAAGCAAACTGAAACCAACAGATTATTATTTGCTCGCCCGTACCTGTGAAGGATTATTAAGTTATTACGAAGCATATGACAACGAACAGGAAGTTACGAAAATAGCATTATTAGGAACAGAATTAGCACAGAAAGCCATTGAACTCGACAATACGCTCTCTGACGCGCACAGAGTATTATCAAGATTCCTTGCCAAACAGCTTAACTGGGGAAATATCTATCAGCTCGGGCCAAAGGTGTTAGATGAACTTGATAGAGCTGTAAAAACAGACCCTCACAACTACCGCGCAACGCTAGGGAAAGTTGTTGTCTATTTGTACGCCCCCCCGATGTTTGGTGGAAATGTAGATTTAGCGATTCAGAAACTAAATGAGTTCACTGACAAATATCCGGCATTTGAAGATGGTTTCCTGAACCTGGGAATTGCCTATAAAGTGAAAGGAAACACAATCAAGGCTAAAGAAATATTCGAGTCGGTGCTCTCCAGAAACCCAAGCAATCTAACGGCAAAAAAAGAACTTAAGATTATGAATACATCAAAACCTTAGCTCATCAATTCCCGTTCTCCATATCTTTCTTTCGCAATAATAAAGATTTCCTGACAAAGAACCAGCAACACCGGACCAAACACAAGACCAATAAGTCCCATCGTTTTTATTCCAACAAGTACACCGAGTAAAATCAATGTCATCGAAATTCTTGCGCCCCTGCCCATAAGCCATGGACGAATTACCATCTCAGGAATAATCACGAGAAGCGGATACCCGATAAAAAGGACAACCAGCAATTTAATAATATCACCAATTAACAAGTAATAAATTGACATACCAATCATCATTGTTGCCGCTCCAATAAATGGCACAAGCTGTAAAATGGCAGTAATCAGACCAAAAAACAAAATATCCGGAACACTAAGTATCCTATAGACAAGCATCGACAATACAAAAACAAGCAATGCAATAAGCAAATGGACCACATAAAAAGCTCGTAAAACCAGGTAGGTCCTTGAGTATAGATGTCCAAGGACCTTATTCCATTTCAATGGTACAAGAGAAGAAATATCCCTTTTCAATACTCGAAAATATTTGATGCTTGAAAACAATGTAATATAAAAAATCAATATAGTCGTAAAATGTTCAGGAATAGACCGGACAAACATAGCCGACATAGAGAAAAGGTAGTCCCCAATACCTGAACCCATATTTCTAATGGTTTGCACAGGCACATAGAACCGAGTGGCATTTTCTTCAATAACCTCCAAGGCTTTGGTTGTAAACTGGATCAGCAGATTAATATTTTTCTGTAAATAATAGCAAGGCAATACAACAATAGTAGCAACTAAAAGAGTTACACATACTAGAAATAATATCAGGATGATTTGGCTCCACAATCCTGTACTATAGTTTTTTTTCTGAACGGTTTTCAAAAGCGATATATATATCGGTTCAACAACTATTGCAATTGATAAAGCAAACAGAATTATGGGAAGTACATGCCGGAACACAAGAAAAACCACAGCAAAAATAACTATAAAAAATAACAACTTAAAATGATTTTCAAAAAAAAGTTTCACAAATAACCCCTCATTTATAATTAATATATAATGCAAAAGATTTCAATAAAAATACTATACATAAGATTATACAGGAGATATTATAATTAAGGTACCTGTAACAACTTAAATAGGGCCTCATCAAACGCACCGGATACCTCAGATTACAAAGGAGTCAAAGCATGAAATATACTATTATTGTTCTTTTATTGTTGCTTGTTAATTTCAGTTCCTGGGCGGCAGACGATTACGATGCAAAGGTAATCATCCACCAGAACACGCTGAATAACTTCTTAAATGCTATCGGGAAAATCAGCGATAAAGGAAAAACAAAAGCTGCGGGAATGGACCTGAATTATACCTGGACGGTAAAAAATCCAAGAATACAAATAGAACCCTCCAAAGCCAAGTTCATATCGGATGTCGCAGTCGATATGGGGCTGTTCAATTATGATACACAAGCAAAAGGCGATGTCGATATTGACTATGACGCTATAACAAACGCAATAAAAGTTAACATTAAGAAAGTAACGTTCGAACTTTTTTTTAAATTTTTGGGAAATAAAATTCATATTGCTGATGTTGATATATCCGGTTTCTATCACCCCAAATTTGAGTTTGCGGGCCCTCAGCCGATTCAGTCAAAGGCAGAGATCATTCTCCCGAATGGCGAAACAAAAAAAATATATTTAAGTACGATAAAAAGCAACATCTATTTAGAGCAAAACCAAATTGTTGTTGCCTCTAACGTGGCTTTTACAGACCATCCACCAGCGCAGCTAAAGGGGAAATAATGCTACCACTTCTATCTCACCGGTCCTGGCAACAAATATTAATCTGACAGATTAAAATAATAATTATTGTATGATATTATGCTATTTAGTATTTTTCTAAACTATAAATATTATTTTTTCTTATCTATATTGGAAATAACGAGGGCATAAACAATGAATAACAAATCAACAAATATACTTGTTTCATTATTTGCGATAATAATTCTTGCAACCACATCTTATTATTATGCAAAACACGACAAACAGCCTGAACATGCAATAACGATGGCAAAAATCGGGATTGATAAACATAACGCTTACATTTTTGACCGATATGTAAACATAGAAAAAGTTGCAAAAAACATGTCCTCATTACTACTTCCAACTTCAAATGTTACCAAAGAGTCTAAAACGCAATCAATTGCGATCTTCAAAGATAAGATCCGTGAATATGTTCAAGTCGGTTCATTCAGTGAAACAAACAACATGAATGATGCCGAGTTTTTTGTAAATAGTATTTTCGATCATTTTTCTACTAATACTAAAAAAGGCCCTATAAAGGTTAATTTTGTTAAAACAAAAAATAACATATCCTATATCGGAGTAACAGTCTCTCAAAAGAACTTGAACAAAAAAATTACAATTAAATTTCAGAAGAAAAAAAACCATTGGCAAATCATAGAATTTACCAACTTCAAAAATTCCTTAAAAAATGACCTGGAAAAAAGAAAAGAACAAATAATTCAAACAACAAAGATTAAAATTAATGATCTGAATATTGCAGCAATAAATCAGGTTATCGGTATACTTGTCGATGATCGTCATTATCCGATTGAAAAAATTAATGGAATTTTCCCAGCAGGGCCTATTACTAGTTCAGAATATTATCTCTTCATTATTCCAGGTTCCGTCCTGAAAGAATATTTCCCTGAAGGAGGAATGGTAAACCCCATTTCAAACCAGACATATCAAGTAATCAAAGGCAAAGTTATCATTAATTAAAACAAGCTTCCCCAGTTCGACATCTTGTTTTTCCGTTTTCATAATTCGAATAACTGATTTCTACGATTCTATCACAAAAGGCCAGCAAATATTTTTCATTTATGATGGAAAATACATCCCCGTTTTTCATCTCCATGAAGCAACCTCGATTCGTTCATCAGGAACTTGAAAATATCTCTTCCATAAATATATCGCAGCTTAAACACAAAAAATTCACGACAACCGCGCCAATTTATTACACACCCACTCCCATTTGATGTTCAGCGTTTTATAGTATATTATTGGCATAAATGCATTAAACTCATAAAGGGTTAAGAAAATATATAATTTTCAATTAAAGGGCAGGATATTTTCATGAATATGATTTTCTTATAGGAGGTAAAATAAAACATGAAACGTTCGGTAATGTGTTGCGCAGCGTTCCTGCTGCTTATTACAGGTTGTCGTGAAAAGCTTACCGGCGATACTGACCTCCCCTCACTTAATCAACCTATCATCAACGCCGTTACCGCATCAAAATCTGCCAGTATATCAGCCACGGCTCCTGAGCCGGTTCCAGCAACAATAGCTTTCCCGGGTGCTGAGGGATTCGGAGCAAAAACCCGCGGAGCATATTCAGGCGCAATAACGCCCGTTATCTATCATGTAACCAATCTTAACGATAGCGGATACGGCAGTTTTAGAAATGCGTTCAATATTACATGGCCTTTAGTTGTCGTATTCGATATCGGCGGTACGATATCTCTTACGGGAGAGATCAGTGTAATGCATCCATACGTAACAATAGCGGGACAAACAGCTCCAGGCGGAGGTATTTGTATAAAAGGCGGTGCGTTAAGGATCAAAAGTCATGATATCGTTATTCGGGGTCTCCGAATAAGAAACGGACGGGCAAGGACAGGAGCTAATGACCCGAACAGCGATGGAATTGCTATCGAAGCGCTAGGCGGTCATACTGCACCGTATGGGCAACCATATAATATAATTGTTGATCATTGCTCTTTCACATGGGCCGCCGATGAAAATGCTGCAAGCTGGTACGCAGCACATCATATTACCTGGCAATGGAATATCATTGCAGAACCGATCTGGGATAAAAACTATCCGAACATAACCGGATACCCGCTTCTCGTTGGTGACCGGGGTAAAAACATTAGCCTTCACCATAATCTTTTTGCACACTATAAACAGAGAGGTCCGGAATGCAATGACGGTACCTCCGGGGAAATTATAAACAATGTAATGTATCATTGGACCAACAAAGGAACTGACTTTATAGGTTCCCCTCTGGAAAGCAAGAATTCCGGTTTCTATGATTTTCAGCCTTCATATTGGAACCTCATCGGCAATTACTACAAGCGCAAAGGCACAGAGGGTCCCAGGCAGCCTATCATAATACTCAACTATCCGGGATGGAACCAGGAGTATTATGTGCATAACGACTCAAAAATATACCTATCCGGAAATGTAGGACCGGCTAGGCCTGACAGCAGATCGGGAAACGACTGGTCGCTTGTATTATGGTATGGCGGTGGTACGGGAGGCTGCCTGAAGGCAACCTCGCCTGCTACTGGTGTTTCAGGAATTAGGATTGATAAAGCTGAAAATGCATATACAAAAGTACTTGCTAACGCAGGAGCCTGCGTTCCTAAGTTAGATGCAGTGGATTTTCGTATTATCCAGGATGTTATAAACAGTACAGGTTCATTGGTAACCTGTGTGTCAAGCAGCGACTATCCATATCTGGCGGCTGGAACTACGCCCGCTGACTCCGACCATGACGATCTGCCGGACAGGTTTGAAATTGCTCGTTGCGGCTCAAAGAAAGCCCTTGAGAAAAATGCCGTGGCTCCGAGCGGGTACACATGGATGGAAGAATATCTCAACTCACTAATCGTTATGCTGAGAAAATAGCCTTTTTCGATCAGCCAAGGTTACTGCGTTACGTAGCAGAACAGGTATTTTTAAGACAACCTCTTAGTTTATAAACCATTAATTAATAAGATACCTATGATAATTTAAAGTCATTGATAATATAATTAATTAAATATATAATGATTTTGAAATTATAATAAGATAATTATACAGAACAAATAGAAATACTGACGAAAATATTCCTTTATACAATAAGAACCTCGCCCACACAGTATGTAAAAGGAGATAGCGAAAATGCAAAAGATATACTCATTAACAAGCTTGAGGTTTTTTTTGGCTGTCTGGGTTATCTGCCGTCATCTGAGTTCTGCTTTGCAATATGAATTAGCTTGGACAAAAAATGGTTATCTGGCTGTTGATGTATTTTTCATTCTATCGGGGTTTATCTTAAGCTATTGCTATGACGATAAAATAAAAACCATCTCCGATTATTTCCTGTACTTGATAAAAAGGATCGCCAGAATATATCCTGCATACTTTGTAACAACCGCTTTTTTTATTATTTATAATGTAATAAATGCATATATCAATCAAGAACCTGACAAGTTGATGACCAGTCTGACCATAAAAAATTTGTTGATGATACAATCCTGGTTCGGATTTAACCCAAGCTTAAACTACCCAGCATGGTCTATCAGCACCGAGTTTCTTGCCTATATTGTAATTTTGCCATTCTGCTTCTTTATTCTGAATAAAGCAAAAATATTTTACAAGATCCTTTGGTTATTATTATCAATAGGAGCTTTATGTCTGTATATTAACCATTATCATGCCACTGCCGGACTTAGCACTCATGGATTTAATGTTTATACGCATATGACTTTTTTCCGGATACTGCCGGCCTTTATATTAGGCAATTATATATGTCATATTTATAAAAAAGGCATACAGATAAAATATGCACATACATTTTTGCTACTTACGATAATCTTATTTTTTTTCGTTGCAGAGAGTAAAGCACCCCTTGATATCTTAATTTATCCCCTTAGTTTTCTCTTGATATTATCATTATTAAACATAACAGGAATAGTTTATAAGTTTTTTTCAACCAGAAGCCTTGTTTTTCTGGGAGAGGCATCATACTGCATCTATCTCGCGCAAGCGATAAACATACAGATATTTTCTGCACTAATAAAAATGAATGTAATTATTGTCAGTAACAAAATGTTTATGTTAGTTATGCTGCTCCTGACAATTATTCTGACTGGGATCGGTCTCTACATTTATGTAGAAAAACCCATGCGCAAAAAAATCCTTACTATAGCAGAAAACGCAGCTAAACCGAGTGCGGCTACTCTGGTTCATTCGTAATTAAAATTACAAAAAAAGATAACCTAATCCACGTTTTAATTCCTGGCTACAGAGCTATGTGTTTCTCTTTGAGCAGGATATAGGCGCCTGCTACCATAAAGGGAAGTGCGATAACAAACTGCATAGCTGGTAGTTCCCAAAATACGAAAAAAGAGAAAAGCGCTCCTAAAAACGGGGCTGTCCCGAGCAGAGCACTTGCTCGGGATGCACCAAGATCTCTTATCGCAAGAATAAAAAGAACAAGCCCGATACCGTAAACAAGCCCACCCCACATTATGGCGGCAACCAGATAAATAGACGAAGGGAAAGGCATTCCCAGGATAATAGAGAAACATAAAACTGAAGAACCGGAAACAAGCCCTCTTACTATAACTATTGAATAAGGATCTTTCATTGAGATATTTCGGGTAAAATTATTATCAAGCCCCCAAAATACTGTCGAGAGAAGGACTCCTAAAGCACTTAGCGATATCCCCCAGGAACTACTCCAATCCACTGACAACAAAATACTGGCAACAGTTATTAATATAATCGCAAGCCAGATACGTGGGCCAATTTTCTCCTTAAATAGGTATGCAGCAAACAGCGTTGTACTAACCGATTCAAAATTAAGCAGAATTGAGGCCGTTGCTGCTGAAGTACGAGGAAGGCTGTAAACTAAAACAACCGGGGCCAGAATACCACCGGTTAACATCGCGCCAAATAACCATAACCAATAGTATTTACTGAGTTCAACTTTAATTCTTTCCGTATGGAACAGGCCCACCTGCAATAAACGAATAATCAGCATTACAGCTCCACTTCCCAGGCCAAAAAGACCCACAAGAACAAGAGGGTGTATCTGGCTAAGAAGCAATTTCGAAAAAGGGGTCGTCGCTCCGAACAAACAGGCTGCGATAATTGCGAACAATTTGGCATGCATCAAATTATTTCTTTTCATACGTCACCCGGCATAGTTCTGGTGACGTATTATAGCAAGGAACATAATTAAAAAAAATATCTTCACCCATTCGGCTCTACGAATTAGCATCTCCCTTGTTGAGAAGAACCTTTATTGTATCTTTTGTTTGCAGCAAAGGCACCTGGTTATCATAAAAACCACCACAGAGATAATTAATAACATGGTTGGCGATAATCAGCCCAAAAACTCCCGTTAGTGTCGGAAGGCTGCCCAACACAGTACGTTTCCGACCTCGCGGGTAAAAGTCCTCATTAATATCCAATGAAGGATCATCCACATTCGGCATTACCTTTTCATCAGAATATACACAGAGCACTCCCGAATCAATGGCATATTTCCTCAACCGCTTTCTAACATTTTTGCCAAGCGGACATGCGCTGACGCCGGAGATATCTCCAATCTTTACAGAAAAGGGATCAGTCCTTTTTGCTGCCCCCATAGACGAAATATGAGGTATTCTTCGCTGTTGCAGAGTAGCCAGCAGCTGGACTTTAGGATTAAGTGAATCTATAGCATCAACCACCATATGCGGACTATTATCAAGTGCCATGTCAAGGGAATCAGCAGCTACAAACATCTGAAGAGCCTCTACCCGGGCATATGGATTAATATCGAGCACACGTTCTTTCGCAAGCTCTGCCTTAGCCCGTCCAACCGTAGAAGAAAGTGCGTAGAGCTGCCGGTTAATGTTGCTCTTGGTAACATTATCGTGATCAATAAGCCTGAGGGATCCGATCCCGGCCCTGGCAAGTCCCTCGACGGCATAGCTGCCAACCGCGCCTAGTCCTATGACAGTAACCCGGCTACTGCGCAACTTGTCATGCTTCTCTCTTCCGAGCATAAGTTGCGTTCGCAAAAATCGATCCATTCTTATTCACCGCTTTCTTTAATGTATCGAGACTAATCCCCTTAATCTCAGCAATAATTCGATAAGCTTCAGTTAAACAGACAAAATACTCATCAATACAAGACTTCCCGTTATCGTTAAAAGTATTATCCGTTTCAATAAGTATCCTGTCATTCGGTACAAAACAGATATTCATCCGTGTTACCGAAGAATCGTTAGTAATTGCTCTTGGGGAAAAAGAAACATATGCTCCCAAATCCAAAAGAGCCCGCGCTACCTCGACCGATCCTTGAAAACCATGCACCATAAAAGGTACGCCGCCAAAATCCCTTGCCCGGAGAATATCCAGAATATCACCCCAGGCTCTCACACAGTGAAGGACAAAAGGCTTATGCAGCTCAGTCGCAATATCGAGCTGGAGAGCAAAAATCGACTTCTGTCTCTCATAGTATGCCCCAGCCCTCAGCGATCGGTCCAATCCTATTTCTCCGATCCCTGTAGGAACATCAGCCAGATAAATTTTTAGGGTACCGGCAACTTGATGATCTACAGTATGGGCATACCAGGGGTGCACTCCATAAAAAGGAAAAATTGATTCATGCCTGCCGGCAAGTCCGGATAAAAGCTCCCAATCTTCAGGTAATGCAGAATTGCAAAAGAAGGGAGAAACTAATCTGTGCATGGCCTCTGCCATAAACGAGTCAATCGTTACTGGATCTTTTAGATTCGTGAGGTGAAGATGAGAATCTAAATACATAGGACTACTATGCCTTCCTACCCTCTCAACTTTCTCATTATAGAAGTATATTTGCTATAATTACCTTTCCTCTGGTACGCTTTGCTCAATACGAGAAGTGCAGGAGAATACCTTCGATCAATCTCGATCGCTTTCATTCCCAAATCAATAGCCTGATCGTAATCTTTTTTTGCAATATAAGCATCTGCCAGGGTACAATAAGCCTGTTTGTTCTTAGGATTAATCTTAATTGCATCTTGAGAGTATTGAAGGACCATATCGTAATTTTGCAGCTTTTTGTAGAGGCTTATTATATTGTTATAGGCATCATCATTAACAGGATCAATATCAAGAATAGTTTCATACATGCGAATAGCTTTCATATAGTCTGATTTTTTTCTGAGATATTTTTTTGCACTGTCGTATATAGCTGTTATACTCATCAAAGAAAATGCCGGGCGGAATCCGATACCATCCCATTCTACCGACGGGTCAATACCCGCATTACGAATGGTCACAGGGTACAGAACAGAGCCATTATTAAAAGATCCGCCACGAAGTATTACCTCATCGGCACACTTTCTTCCCATAGACCACTCATACATATTCCCAGCGACATCATATATATTGTTTGAATGGAAAATTCCAGTTTTTATAACGTTACCGGAATTACTGGCGTTCGTACCATTCATGTTCAATCCGGTTTGCTTGAACCATTTAACTACACAATCCCATTCGGTATCGTAAGTCATATGGGTATCAGCGCCTTTATAACGATAATCTTTCCCCATGTTTTGGCATAAATCTTTTGCGGTACTCCAGTCAATCCTGTTCCAGACATTTTTGTCAGCCTTAGAGGCTATTTTCCCGTTTTCATTACTCGCTTGGAAACGCGCGATATAGAATCCGCCATGCTCGTTGATCCCCGTCTTGATAATCTCCGGAACATTTTCGGTCGTTTCAGCAACAGAAGAACCCTGGTCAGGCCAGTCCCTTCTTACAAACCCGCCGTCAATACCGCCCACGGGCACCCATACCCATTGATTTCCAAAGGCATCTTCTATGACGAATCCGGTATTCCAGGCCCCCTCAATATATTTAAAGCTCTTGGGAATAGGCGGTTTTTTATGGTCAGAAAAACAGACTGCCGGCAAACTCAAGATTATCAGCAATAATATTATATTAAAACAAACTTTTTTCATTAAAATAACCATTGGCATCTTCTTTATCATCTCATCTGCTCACGAAGGATACTTCGTGAGATAAAGCTTTTTTGCTGTGCTGGCACCAGAGACAGACGAAGGTCAGCAACCTACTGTCAATTGATGTCAAAACAAAAGATTATTCTAATTGTAACAGCAAAATATTATACATGCAAAATATTAATAACAGGGTGAAATATTTCCAAAAACGATTGAATGATGGCAAGTACTACGATAATAGCCTCAAGCTCATGCCGATAATCATCATGTCAGGAAACTGGTGGTCTCCTCAATAGCGTAAACCAGGATTCTGCCGCTCCGATAGCTGCATCCTAATCAAGGCAGCATTCAAATACCATGAAATAAAAACCGATGGATGCCTTCATTTACAGAGCTAAGAGAAAGTGTTATCAATTCAGTATAGTTTTTATCCCGCAACAGTGGAATCAATAAGGGACCAATTACAGATAGTCTCGGATGGAGGTATTTATTAATTCCGGATTGCATTAGATCTGTTCCCACAGAAGCTCTAAACATAAAATTACTGGAATTACGAACCTCCATCTTTTCATCTAAATCAACATGTAAAAATAATGCTAGAGAATGCGAGCCGATAAAGAAATTATTTTTCTTTTCCTCACTCTCAGTAAATGAAGTTACGGGTCGTATTAAAACATCAATTCCATAAACCGGATCAATCGAATCGTGCTTGATTAAATTATTTCTATTAGCATATGCCAAATATGGGTACCGACAACGATTGTCCATCTGTCTGGACCGATTAAATACTTCTATTATAAGAGGATCAAGTTCGGATATAGGTTTGCCTATTTTTTTGGCTAACATCTCCACATTTACTATTTCTGGTTTCCATTCAAGCTGGTTATTATTAGGAATAAACAGTCTTTGTCGTAAGTTTGTTAATTTTTTGCAATTTATAAAAGCATTTTGAAAAGTTTCTTCGGATATAATTCCGTTATTTCTTGATAATTCTTTATTTAGCATGGATCTAAATTGATCTTGCAGCGACTTATAAGGATTAATCCATTTTGGTTTTACATCAATAATTTTTAGTTTCATATAATTATATCGATGAGTTTTTCGAAGATTCCCAAAAACAATCTAAAATTAGCTTAATCATGCCATATTTTTTTCGGAGCGAAGGGCAGGTAATCGTTATTAGTTAGACAGTATTAATAGACCTTACTTGACAGCATTTTTCTTATTCAGTTTGCGAGCTAATTCTGTTGGAGTGATCCCTGAGCTGATCAACTCATTTTTATTTTCCATAAGCCAGTTCAGATTTTGCACCCAATCACTTGGCTTCAAAATAAGCCCGATTGCGTAGCCATCAAGATTCAGCTCTTTGATTAGATCTTTATTATTTAACAGCCACTTCACCTTTTCTGCCCAGCCACTTTGATTCAAAATAAGCCCGATCGCTTGACCATCAAGATTCAGCTCTTTGATTAAATCTTTATTATTTGACAGCCAGTTCACCTTTTCTACCCATCCGTTTTGCTGCAAGATAAACCCAATTGTAGATCCATACAGCTTCAGCTCATTGATCAGCTGGCTGTTATTTGACAGCCAGGTCACCTTTTCTTTCCAGCCGTTTTGCTGCAAGATAAGCCCGATCGCAGATCCATACAGCTTCAGGTCTTTGATTAGATCTATGTTCTTCGGCAGCCAGTCCACCTTTTCCGCCCAATCATTTAGCTGCAAGATAAGCCCGAGGGTAGATCCATCCAGCTTCATCTCTTTGACCATATCTCTATTATTTGACAGCCAGTTCACCTTTTCTGCCCAACAGTTTTGCTTCAAGATAAGCCCGATCGCAGATCCACCAAGATTCAGTTCTTTAATTAGAGCTCTATTATTTGATAGCCAGGTCACCTTCTCTTCCCATCCGCCTTGACTCAAGATAAGCCCGAGGGTAGATCCATCAAGATTCAGCTCTTTGATTAGATCTCTATTATTTGACAGCCAATTCACCTTCACGGCCCAGCCGTTTTGCTTCAAAATAAGCCCGATCGCAGATCCATCAAGATTCAGCTCTTTGATCAGTAATTTACTACTATCTTTTATTAACCAATCACGCTTTTCTCTCCAATCGCTCTGACGCACGATCAATTTATATGCAGCACTATATTGTTTTTTCTTTTTAGTAAATAACTCTATTAAAGCATTCTGTCTCTCTGAGTTACTCCTCTCGTCATTAAGTGATATAAGTAATTGAGGGTTAATCAGGTATTCTTTTTTAAGCTGGCAGAGTACTCCTTTTACAGCGGGGATGAGATAAAATATTTTTTTCATATCTTCGATTGAGAGATCATTCAAACTTGGAATAGCTTTCAATTCCTGTTCGGAGAACAGGCTCAAACTCGATTTTATCGTACCGATTGTTTCATCGGAAAATTTTGAGTGGACATCTGAAACTCGCATCAATTCAGTTATCATCGCATCGGTAATTCCCCAATCGTTCAGGCGGAAACGCATTTCTTCCCTGGACTCACCGATGCGCTTCTTTAACGGTTCGAGTATTACTTTTTTCATGCAAGCACCAAGCATTCTGGACATCCTTTTTCCTAACAGTTTATGATTAACCGAAATAGTGGATTTTATAAGAGATTATCGCTATATAAAAGGATAAGTTGCAAAATCTTTATATACACATCCGTCGAGTTTCATGTCATACCGAAAGAAGAATGTGCTGGAGTCAAAAGATTTATCAGCGTCCTGGCATTTGAAATTTCAAAAAAATACAAAAAAAAAGGCTACTTACTAAATAACTGATCAAGAGAAACCAACTTCACATCAACACTATACGTCGGATAAACCGCGTTAGTAACAGGCCTAAAAAGCCCCACCCCAAAATGTAATGACCGCACCCACGACGGAAGCTCAAGATAATTGCCCACCGGAATAAAAAAAGCAATATCATAAGCAGTCCCGATATTTTTCTTGCCATCCCTATTAATGCTGACAATACTTCCGCCAATAGAATACCCATCCCAAAACTTATAATTATATAACAACTGAGGAATATCAAAATCTACATATTTATCAATAAAGCGATACCCGACAGCCGTCGACAAATCAAGAGTCTCCGATTTAAAAAAACAAAGCATAAACCCACCGTAAATCTGGTTGCAATTATCAGCTGAATGCGAGACAAACCCGTGAAAATCAAGATAATCCGTGATCCCATACCCCCACACCAGATACGACTGCCCATATTCGATAACATCAAAAGGGTTCCAGGTAAAATCAAGCTGAAGCTGATTCAATCCGGTAGGTGTACCGTAATCATATCCCCCGGATGCATAGACTATATTCGAACAAAAAATTACCACAAGAGAAACAACAATAACTATTCGCGCCTTAGCTTTCCCAATTACAAAAAATTTATCAGTCATAAACACAACGTCACTCCTCCTTTAGCCTCATAGCTTTCCCTCATCAATTACACGATCAAGCGGGCTCATGAAACATATATACTCTCATTATACTGAAAATAAAAATAATAAACCTCCAATTTCATCTATCTGGCACACCGCCTGATACCCATCTATCCATCGAACAACAATATCTTCTTTCTTTTTTTTGAGGTATTCTGACAACAAGTTCCCACATAACAAAAAAGCCATAACAGGAACATTAACTCCCTTATTGACAATAGCTATCAAGGCAACTATATAGTACATCATATCATTATATTAGACTTATAGTTCCATGAGTTAATATAATCTTTTCGAGGAGGGGAAGTATTATGCAAGGAGTCGGCATTTGTTTTGGTTCATCCACTCTTACAGCGGTTATTGTAGAAGACAATAATTCACCTGACGGAACAGGCATTAAAATCAAAAAACTATGGAGGCGAACACATCAGGGCAACCCTTATCACGCATTGAAAATAGCCCTCAAAGAAATATGCGGGGAAACCAAAATCGACACGATACCGGTTGTGACAACAGGAAGAAATTTCCGCTACTCCCTTGAGTGTAATACAATTCCCGAAGTTGAAGCAACAGAAATAGCGATCAATTTTGTACTCAAAGGCTCTGATGCCCCCAATGCCCTCATCTCTGCCGGAGGAGAAAACACTTTCGTATATGTCCTTGATTCTAAAGGAAAAATTAAAAACATTTATACAGGAAATAAGTGCGCTTCAGGGACCGGAGACTTCTTTCTCCAGCAGATTAAAAGAATGAACACATCTCTTGATGAAGCCACGCAATTAGCACTTGAAGGAGACCAGGAATACAAGGTTTCCGGGCGTTGCTCCGTTTTCTGCAAAAGCGACTGTACCCATGGACTGAACAAAGGCGAACCAAAAGGGAACGTTATTTCCGGACTGTGCAGAATGATGTCGCAAAAAATAATCGATCTACTCTACAAAGTACCTAAAGAAAAAATAATGGTTATCGGCGGCATTACAAAAAACAAAAAGGTCATGCATTATCTCAGACAAGATATAAAAGAGCTTGTCATACCCGAACAAGCGCTATACTTCGAAGCTTTAGGGGCAGCCCTCTATGCCTTGAAGGATAAAAGTTCACTGCTTCGGAACATCAATATCCTCAAAAAAAACGACTACACAGTTTTCCACTATCTCAAGCCATTAAAAGAATTCCAGGAACTGGTAACATTTAAAGAAGCAAACACAAAGAAAGCTATGCCCAGGGACACCTGTATTCTTGGACTGGATGTCGGATCGACGACAACCAAAGCGGTTATCATCAGACAAGAAGACAATGCATTGTTAGCCCACGTGTACATTCGCACAAATGGGGACCCTATAAAAGCCTCTCGTGCCTGTTATTCCGAACTAAATCTGCAAATCAATGTACCGATCCGTATCATCGGATTAGGAGTCACCGGGTCCGGGAGAAATATTTCCGGGCTGCATGCTTTAACTGACGGAATTGTAAATGAAATAGTTGCTCATTCAAAGGCCTCTGCATACTTTGATCCGGAGGTAGATACGATTTTTGAAATAGGCGGACAAGACGCAAAATATACCTTTCTAACGAACAGCGTACCAACAGACTATGCAATGAACGAAGCATGTTCCGCAGGCACAGGGTCTTTTCTGGAAGAAGCCGCACATGAATGCCTGGGAATACCATATACTGAGATTGCCGGCATTGCCATGACTGCACAGAACCCTCCCAACTTTAACGACCAATGTTCGGCATTCATCTCCAGTGACATTATCAATGCGACCCAGCATGGCTTCAAAAAAGAAGACATCACTGCCGGTCTTGTCTATTCAATCTGCATGAACTATCTTACCAGAGTTAAAGGGGCACGGCCTGTAGGAAAAAAAATATTCATGCAAGGTGGCGTATGCTATAACGCTGCTGTTCCTTTGGCAATGGCATCCCTGTTATCTAAACCGATCATCGTACCGCCCTTTCCCGGATTAATGGGAGCGTTCGGCGTTGCGCTCGAAATTAAAAGCAAAATCGAGCATGGATTTTTGGAAGAAAAAGAATACGATCTGGACGCCCTCTCCCAACGCGAAATTGTTTATGGAAAAAGCACAAAATGTCAGGGAAACAACGACTGCGATAGAGGATGCAAGATAACTAACATTTCAATTAACGGAGAAAATTATCCCTTTGGCGGAGCATGTAATAAATATTATAACCTCGTGCATAAGATACGCATCAACGAAGAATACTTCAATGAAATCGCTTACCGCCAAGACCTTATATTCAAAAGGACCAATATTTCTTCCCCGGTACAAGGCACTGCCAAAAAAGTCGGTTTCAACAAATCTTTTCTTACGAATCATTTGTTCCCTTTGTTCCATACCTTCTTCACAGAACTCGGGGTTGACGTGATATTACCAGACAAGATCCTTACCAAAGGAATAGCCCAGATGGGCGCACCTTTCTGCTATCCGGCAGAAATCGCTCACGGACTCTTTCTCGACCTTTTACACAAGAAACCTGCCTATGTTTTCTTACCGCACATAACCGAACTCTACCAGAAAAACAGTGTCAGCTACCGCAAAGAGCACCAGAGCACCTGCCTTATTCTTCAAGGAGAATCGTATTATCTCAAAAGTGCATTCAAAAAAGATATCATTGAATCAGGCTCAAAGATTATTTCGCCGATCATTAACTTCTCGCAAGGCTGGGACAGCCAGCTAAAACCATTCCAGGCTATTGCCAAGTCGGTAGGGTCCACAAAGGAAGCTGGGAAAAAAGCATATATTAAGGCCTGCGAGCAACAAGCAAATACATTTGATATGCTAAAAAAGCGTGGTAAGCAGTTACTTAGCCAACTCGAAGAACATCCTGAGAAAATCGCCATTGTTCTTTTCGGTCGTCCTTATAACGCTTTTGCCGAAGAAGTTAACCTGAATATTCCTCATAAATTTGCTTCAAGAGGCATAACCATTATTCCCTTCGACATGTTACCTTTTGAAGACGAAAAATGCGACAAAACCATGTACTGGTCAATAGGCCAGATGATCCTCAAAGCCGCACGGTTCGTGAGAAAGCATCCCCAGCTCTTCGGGGTATTTGTCACTAATTTCAGTTGCGGCCCGGATTCGTTCATCGTCGGATACTTCCGTGAAGCCATGGGAAAAAAGCCCTCACTTACCTTAGAGCTCGACAGCCATACAGCAGATGTTGGGATCGACACTCGTATCGAAGCGTTCCTCGATATTATCCAATACTGGCGAAAAATAGATAGAATATCCATCAAGCGAAAAACCTTTCAGACACTAACCGTAGAAAAAAAAGGCGGAAAAATATATATAAAAAGCCAGGACGAACGACCTAAGACACTACGCGATCGCTCAGTAAAAGTCCTGCTTCCATCAATGGGAATTGCAGCCGAAGCAATAGCATCAGTTCTTGTAGGATCAGGGATCAGGGCCGAGGTATTGCCTACAGCCGACATGGAAATATTAAAAAAAGGACGAAGTATCGCTTCTTGCAAAGAATGTGTTCCTCTTATCCTTACGGTCGGACTATTCCGTGATTATATTGATAAACATTACAATGACAGCGATAAGATAATCTATTTCATGCCTGAAGCTCCGGGTGGATGCAGGTTCGGGCAATATCATGTCTTCTTAAAAAAATACATAGAGAAACAAGGCTATGACAATGTCGGGATTATGTGCTTAAGCAATGAAGACGGTTATCAGGGAATAGACTTACCAACCAAAATCCGTATTTTAAAAGCAACAATTGCTTCTGACATATTCACCGATATCAAAAATATTCTCTCAGTATTAGCTAAGGATCCGGCAAAAGCACTGGCTGTTTACCAAAAAGCCTGGACAGACTTTAATAGGGTCCTTCAGAAAAAAGGAGACATCGAAGCTGAACTGGCTAACATAAGCAAATCACTGAAACAGATCCCATTGAAATATTCGCTGAAAGATGCAAAAAAAGCTCTTTTGACAGGAGAAATATATACCAGGCTTGATCCGTTTTCTTGTCGGGGAATAGCCGAAAAGCTGGCGCAAAAAGACATCATTCTCTTAACTGCCCCCTCGCTGGAATGGCTCTATTATGTTGATGTCCTGATCCATGAAGGCATCGTAGACCCGGAGTTCAATATCCTTGGAAAGGTATCACATTTTATTGAGAAAAAAGTTAAACGGTTCATGGAATCACGAATCAAAGGAATCATGAACCAAAGCGGAATAATCGATAGCGAAAACATAAACATGGAGGAAATCGTAAAATATGGGCTTCATCTATGCAACCTTAATCTCGGAGGCGATCCGATATTAAGTACAGGCGCGGCACTCAAAGAAACATTGAACTCTATTCATGGGATAATCCTGATAGGTCCGTTCAATTGTATGCAATCCAGGATCACAGAAGCATTCCTCAGTGAAAATATGCACATCGAAACAAAAGAACATATAGAAAAAACAAAGTCCTACAGCAAAAAATATCCTGAGCTCGATAATCTACCCTTCCTTTCGATAGAAACGGACGGCAATCCATACCCGCAACTGATAGAGGCCCGGATAGAAGCCTTCAGTCTCCAAGTCGTAAGGGTCCACGAGCAAATGAAAAAAGCAGCAGAGCCCGTAAAAAAGACGGCAGATCCTGTAAGAAAAGTTCCTGCTCCTGAGAAACGAGCTATAACTCTTGAGAAAAAAGCTGTAGCTCCTGAAAAGATGTAAGTCATTCAAAACATTTTTTGGGTTAATTATACGGGCGTGCCAGCGGCGCGCCCCTACAGCGTACTTTCATTTTTAGAACCCCGCTGGCGCGCTTTTGGTACTTTTTCCGCACAGGAAAAGCATATTAGAAAAGAGTATAAAGCAACGACCCACCAACCAGGACAACCAGGAATGCGCCGGTTATTTCTAGGGTAGAATGGATAAGGGCAACCCGGTGTTGGTATTGTGATAACAACGAAGCAACCATATTACGCGCAAGAATGGTAATAACGCTCACCATAGTGATAGTCAGAGCCATCCCCAATGCCATGGCAGACACCGACAGAATGCCCAGAAGTAAAACACCTTGAGACATAGCAAAAAGAAGTACAATCGTTGTTCCCGGACAAGGTACCATCCCGATCGCCAGTGACACCGGAATAATACTGCGTTCCTGAGCATGGTGATTATGTGTTGCAGTGGAACGCTTATCGGTCCACACATGCCGGACGCTTCTGCCCAGAAGGAACAGCCCGATGAAAACAATAATGCCGTAACTGATTAATCTGACCCAATAATCAATTGTATCGAAGGTATTTAAAAACGATTGTTTTAGAATGATATAGACGACCACAACCACAATCACGGCTGAGAGCGTGTGTAAAAACGAGACGGCATTGCCAAGCAGTGCGCCTTTGCGATAACGGCTTTCGGTTGATAAAAAATATGAACAGGCGATTGTTTTCCCATGTCCCGGCCCGAGAGCATGCACCATCCCGTATCCGAAGGAGAGTACCAGAATAATTAATAACGATTTTTTTGAACCGCCGTCCCTGATATCCCTGATCAATGAAGAGAGCTGGCTTTTCATGTCGTTTTGGATATCAAATATTTTGTAAATAAACTGCTGAATACCTTTGGGGTATTGTACCTGTTTAGCTACATGCTTAGGGGCTTCTTTTTGTGGTGTTAATAACGGATTATTCGCATACGCGGCAGTGCTACAGCAAAACAGCAATAAACATATCAGTAATTTTTTCATTTTTTACTCCTGAACTTATAAACGATTTCTTGTGGAACCATCAGTCCGTCCCAATAGGCCAGTTTGGGATTCTCGGACATTTTCTGCTGTACTTCGTAAGTACCGACGTTCTCTACCCCGGCACTCTTCCCGGAAAACCGGATGTCCATGTAATATGTTGAATCGTACATAGCCAACCTGACCTCTTTGTACTCTTTTATTGCCTTCACACTGCAAGGAATAAAAAATTGATACACAACTTTTTCCCCTGCCGGTTTGACAGAAAAATCTTTTACGTAGGTTACCGGAAAGGGTTTATTATCAATAGAGATGCTAGAAAAATAATTATAACCCTTGAGATTGGAAAAAGCCGTTGATTGTATCAGTTTGGTCTCCTGGGCGTTAAACCGTTTGTCTTTGTTCTTGTCGTATTCCTCATAAATTACACTACTAAACATCTCATCGAATACCCAATTCGTTCTGATACCGAGAAGTCCATCCTTATCCATAACTACGGACACGCTACTCTCGATAAAAATATGCGGATGGGAAAAAACGATTGATGGAAGCATACCGAACAATACCATTATCAACCATATAATGTTCTTCATAGCTCATACCCTTTCTGTAAACGTGCGAACAGTTTATTTTACTATGTAGGGTAATGATCTGTACACAGTCCGGGATTAGCGTTCGAGTCCGGCTTACGGAACCAACACACTAGTCTCTAAGTTGGGATAAAAGGTGTACAGATATAAGGATAAAAAAAACCCCTCTTCACAGCCTAGGTTGTGAAGAGGGGTTGTCCAACATACTTCCAGGCTAAAATGCCAAGGCTATTTTTGATAATATATTATTATTCCGGTCATTCTCTTGGGCTGCCGAATGCACTTCGAGCATCCCTGTCAGGGCTGAATCGAATTGATAATTGATCCCTCCGGCCATTACAGTATACTCGGATTTTTCAACCATATTCCGTTCAAAGCGTGCAGCGATCTCGGTTGTATCAGAGAGCTGGCAAGCAAGACCACATGACAAATAGGAATCAGAATCCTTAAACGCAAGCTCGTTATCGAACACATACTTATCGATAGACAGTTCCGAAAAAACGTTATAAGCACTTGCAGCATTCCCATCATTTAATAACGCTGCACCAACGGTAATGCCGTCAGCAATCTGATTAGAGAGCTTGAATGAAAGAGCATCCGCCCTGGTCGCTGCCGTATTGTTATACAGCCCAAGCGCAACAGTAGAGGATCCGAGGCTCACCTGGCAAGAGATGCCCGCAGCAGTCAGATCAAAACTATCCTTGAACATCGGATCGGAGACCAGATGAGTATAATACTCGCCAAACTGTACTCCCAACAAACCGCCCTCGAAAAACACTCCATCTCCGGCTTTGTACTGCACCTTATAACTATCTAAGGCATTGTTCTTCCAGCATAGCTCGCCTGCTGTTTTATCCGACAATTTTGACGTGATAAGAAAAGAGGAATCCTCGGGGGTATACAATCGAATATCGCTGTCATAGACGACTTCCATCACACCAGAAAACTCTATACCTGCAACACTGATTCCTGCACATAACATCATTACGACTACAAAACCCAATACCTTTTTCATACTAATTTCCCCTTTTATCTATTTTTTATTTGAACAACAACTTTGTACCTCATGACAGTCAGAACACGAACATGCTTTGTTCCCTTTCAGCATCCTGTACAGGAATACCCCTGCCCCTGCCAGGATTGCAATCATAATGCCAATATCGATAATTGATAAATTACCAAACATATATACACATCCTCCCTAATAATTTTCGGACTACCCTAATCCCACAAGCCGTCCGCCCTGGTAGACGGCAAACGAAACGAGCCAGGGTAATACACTTAAGTAGACCACCACAAAACCAACCCAGCCCCAGGACTGAAATTCGTGCTTGAACGCTGCAAGCACAGTTAAACACGGGACATAAAGAAGCACAAAAACCATAAAAGAATATGCGCTAAGCGGAGTGAAATCGAGTCCGAGCCTCTGTTTGAGCGAATCAAGTCCTTCCTCTTCCTTAGACGAGCTGATCCCGGTTATATCAATGTTGGAGAAGAACCCAAAAAAAGCTTCCTGCACCGCTGAACCAAAAGAAACAACGATGGCTTTGAGATCACCAACAAAAGATAACTGTTCAGTTCTCTCCTCCTGAGCACCTGAGTAGATCTCTCCCATGGTACTGACAACCACCTCTTTAGCAACAAATCCGGTGAGCAAAGAAGCCCCGGCTTCCCAGGTTCCAAACCCGAGCGGCTGAAGAATAGGTGCAATAGCTTTGCCTGTTTTTCCGAGTAAAGAATCCTGCTGAGAGACCCCATAAGGAAGGTTAAGGCTAAACCAGATAACTACGGATGCTACCAGGATCAACGTGCCGGCTTTGACAACAAAATGTTTTACCTTTTCCCAGGAATGAATCAGCAGGTTCTTAACTGAAGGCAACCGGTACGGAGGTAACTCCATAATAAACACCGGAGCCTCTGCGCGAAACAAAGTGTGCTTAAATACGAACCCCATAAAAATGGCGATTGCTATACCCAGTAAATAAAGTGACAGTATCACATTTGCGGCATGGCGGGGGAAAAATACAGTCGCAAACAGAAGATATACCGGAAGTCGGGCCCCGCACGATATCAGCGGGACCAGCAGCGCAGTCAGCAATTTGTCCCGCCTGGTCTCAAGGATTCTAGTCGAATAAATCGAGGGCACATTACAGCCAAAACCCAGCAACAGCGGAATAAACGCTTTGCCATGAAGCCCTATCTTATGCATCATCCGGTCCATAATAAAGGCTGCCCTTGCCATATAACCGCTTGCTTCAAGAAAGGTGACAAAAAACATCATTGTGGCAATAACAGGGATAAAAACCAGAACCCCGCCCACTCCGGCAATAACTCCGTTAAGTATCAGGGACACAAACCATTCCGGAGCATGGACCGCTGCAAGCAAGGCACCTGCCCATTTGGTAAGCGGGCCGCCAATCACGCCATCGATCCAACCGACAAATGGATTGCCCACATCAAAGGTTAACTTGAACGTGAGCCACATCATAAAAACAAAAACCGGAATACCAAGGTACTTATTCAGCACGATTTTATCGATCTTTTCGGTCAGTTCCTGTTTGGGCTTGAAAGTTTGTTTGAACACCTGATGAAATAAGCCTGAGGCCAACGCATACCGTTCATCAACGATTTGAGACTCGATATCCTCATCATGCGCGACCGCTAAATGCCCGACAGCTTCACCGGTCAGCTCTGTCAGATCAACGACTCCGGTAGAACGAAGGAGATATTCATCCTCTTCCAGCAGTTTGATTGCCAGCCACCGGGAAGCATACCCGGAAAAACGCCGGTCATCTTTAATGTTTGTTTGTACGACGTCGATTGCACTTTCCAAGTCTTTTCCATAATACTGCCGTTTTGGTTGATTATGTACATTTCCCACTAATACATTGAGCAAGCTATCCATACCCTTTTTCTGGGTTGATACGGTTGGGATTACTTCTACCCCCAGAAGTCTCTGAATCTCCGGAATGTTTATCTCATAACCTTTTTGTTGCGCTTCGTCATAAATATTAAGAGCAATGACTACCGGAATGCCTAGCTCCAGCAATTGGATGGTCAAATACAAATTACGTTCAAGGTTGGTACTATCAATAACATTCAGAATAATATCAGGTTTTTCATTGACCAGATAATCACGGGCAATAATCTCTTCCTGCGAATAGGGACTGAGCGAGTAGGTCCCCGGCAAGTCCACCAAACTGATCGCGGTCCCATTGTAGTTGAGCTCAGCAAACTTTTTCTCTACTGTAACACCAGCCCAGTTGCCAACCTGAAGCCGGCTGCCCGCCAGTGCATTGATCAGGGTAGACTTGCCGCAGTTGGGATTGCCGGCAACTGCTACAGTAATACGTTCGTTCCCGCTCATTGGACCTCCTCCACTTCTATCAAAGAGGCTTCATTCTTCCTAAGCGAAAGTTTGTAGTTTTTGATGGTGACTTCCAGCGGATCACCCATCGGTGCTATTTTTTCCAGAGTGACCATCTCCCCCTCCAGAATGCCCATATCCATGAACTTCCTTTTAAGTGTTCCTTTCAAATTAATCTTTTTTATAATTACTGTCTTGCCTACCTTAACCTTCGACAAATCCATAATCAAATCCTCCTTACCATGATTTTTTTTGCGATATTCCTTGCCAGAGCTATCCGTGAATTACCTACCAGCACAACCAACGGCCCATTACGGTTATTGGTGACAACACTAATCTCCCTTCCAGACCTGATACCCATACTCTCAAGCCGCTCCAGGTATACGTCATCCCCTGTTTGTCTATAGAATACTTCACTTACCTGAGCCAGCTCTCCAACATTTAACATGACTAACGGAAACATCCTGACACCTCCTCTTTTACTCTGGGACCCAAGATTAAAGAATCTCCAGCCTCCTTTTTGATATTGACATTCAATTTCATTATTAACTTAAAAAAATCATCCCTGCTCACTGTTTTACAGACGTTGTCCATTCTCTAGCTGTATGTTGGCGATATTCCGCTATTACGTTGAATTTGATATTCAATTTCAATCTGCTCTCAAAAAAACAGTTCACTTATAGCTATTATTGCTTACTTTGGTTGCATTCTTTGCAAATCCCAAAAATCTCCAGCTTGTGTTCGACAAGCTCAAATTCGTATTTGGTGCAAAGCTCTTTCTGTAGAATCTCAATTCGCGGATCAACAGCTTCAATGCACTTGCCGCAAACAGAACAGACCAAATGGTCATGATGCGAGTGTCCATACTTATGCTCATATCGCACCCTTTCGAGTCCAAAGGTAACTTCCTGCGCTATGCCCGCATCCACAAACAATTTTAATGTCCTGAATACGGTGGCATTCCCGACAGCCGGATCTTTTTTCCGGACATACATGGTTAGTTCATCAACTGATAAATGGTCTTCGATACTGAGAAACGTATCGAGGATGATTTCTCTCTGATGGGTCATATTCAGATTTTTTTCCTTCAAAAAATCAGTAAAATAAATTTTTGCATCAATCATAACACTGTCCCATCCCGACTTTGAAATTCAATTTCATTTTACACGACAAGAATACGGATTGTCAATATAAGCATGATTATTTCCAGATACATTTTTCTGAGCCATCTGATTAGAATTGTGACTTTTATTTTTTTTGCCTTCGATATATATACAAATATTGTTGTAGGTCAGGAAGGTTTATGCTGGTTACCAAGTATATATCAGTGAGGAACGAAAAAATTTCGATGACGCTATCGAGCCATATCGGAGAAATAGGTAATCACGTAACCGCTAATACGGTGTTAAAAAGATGGCTGGATTTTCTCTGTCACCGACCTACCAGAATTTTAGATTTGACTCCCTCTCAATTTAGCGTAGAATGCCGTATCCTGTTGGAAATTAAAAATATTATAGATTCCCTTGATAGTTACAATGCAGAAGAACAACAGAAGAAGATTGCCTCAATACTTGAATCTTTATCCCTAATATTTTTCAACGATAAATATAATTTTAATTTCCGACAGAGGGAATCAATTACAGATCCGATTATAAATCCTATCTATCACTTGCATGTCAGCGCACTCAATCTTCTGAACGCTTTGATTATTAAGCAAGGGGTGGAACCGAAGAAAGCGGCTACCGATCTGCTGCTCAAAGTTATTGATCACTATACATGGCATAATGTTCCGTCAGCCACCTGTTTGAATGAGGCGCTTAGCAAAGCCTATTTTATCTATTTTCATGTGGTGCCTGTGGAAGTATCCCGTATCATCTTAGCGCACCTGCAAAATGTGGCGGAACAATTTGATATCGATGGCCCTGTTCCGTTTTTTCTTCATAAAGATTATGTATTTCTTGCTATGTTAACCAGCAATTTGTATCATTTGCGCCATAGGTTGAAGGTATTATCTGGTTATGATGGCAATGCTATTGATAGGGTATTTGATTTCAACATGTACCTGTTGTGCGGAATGGCAAAAGACGATCCGGCAAATCACAGCGTGATCGTTTCCGGGTATCGTGAAGCGCTTGTTACAGCCAGAGAAGTATTTGGACGCATAGCTGAGCGGCAGTATTAACAAGGCTTTTGATAAAAATTGTATTTTTTCTTTTGTTTGGTCTCGATATATACACTTGAAGTAATTAAAGAAATGGTTCGACAGTTTAACCCGGATAATTCTTTTCAAATTTCCACGCCAAATAAATTCCCATTGAAACCTAAAAATAATTATCCGGGTTTAAACAGGGACGACCGATATTTTTTTAAAATGTGGAAGCCGAAGCAATTGCAAACTATTCTTTTTTTATATATTATTATAATGGTCCATCAATAATTCATAATGAGCCGTATCCTGTTATGTATCGTAAATATTACATCAAAACCTTGTATATACTCACCTTTGTAATCTGTATTAGTGGTGTCATCATAACTCAGAAACAGACTAACAGTTATTATGTACCCCCCAAAAACAAACTTGAACAAAACTCCGGAGCAAAGGTTAACCCTGACCGATTCAAATACTTTACTTTCGGATTTAATACCCTTATAGCTGACGTAATTTTTATGAATATCCGAACATCTTTACCGACATTTATCAGTAACCGGGACTTTACACAGAACAACAAATTTGCTGCCGCAAATAAACAAGAATTAAAGCGTGATTTGCAAGGGCTCATAGGCATTGACATTAATACGATCAAAAACCAAGCCCAAATAGCTCCCGAACCTAACGAAGAACACCATCATGACAAAAAAGAAGAACACGATCACAAAAATGCATTAACCCATTTCCTCGAACATATTGGGTTCTATTTTGCTCCGGAGGAAGAACTCGATGCAGTCGAAGAATCCTACTATAGCGATGATCGAATAACTCATGCCTATTACCTTTATGACACACTAACTACGATTGATCCTCACTATATCTATCCCTACACATACGCTTTTACCTTTTTTTCCTTTATGCTCAACCGGCCTGAACTGAGCGAAAAACTTCTGCTCAAAGGGATTGAGTCAAACCTCCGCAATCCCATTTTTTATCATATGCTGGCAGCGAATGCAGTTATATACGATATCAACAACGATCTCGCCAGACAGTACCTCCTCTCAGCCAGAAAATTTGTCCCAAAAAAAGATGCTGTAATGATACATAATTTACTCACGCTTATTGATAAAAGCCAAAACCCGTACTTTATAAAACTTTATATCCTTAATAACATCTACGCTTCTATAAAAGATGAAGAAGTTAAGAAAAAAATTAAAAAACTAATAGAAGAGTTTGAGGTAAAAAGCACATTACTGCTCCTTAATAAATCAATATCGGTTTATTATTCGATTCATAATAGCTACCCTTCAAATATCAATGACCTGCTGAACTCCCGGATACTGGATGACAACACAACAAAACTGGCAATGATATATAAACATTACTATGAGCCGGATACTACACAGCATGTATTTGTCTTAGCTACGAATAAATACCTGACAAAGGGGAATTGAGATGAATGCACTTTCAGTACAAAATATATCGAAAACTATCAATAAAAAAAACATCCTGAAAAATGTTAACTTTTCGCTCGAAGAAGGCACGATAACCGGATTCATCGGGCATAACGGAGCAGGCAAAAGTACCACCTTCAAAATCATTATGAACCTTATCCACCCCAATTCAGGGCAAATATTGATCTGGGATGAAAAACCTGAGGACCATGACATCTACAAAAAAGTAGGTTACATCCCGGAAAGCCCGCTATATCCCGACTATTTAAATGCCAAAGAATTCTTATCATATATGTGCGATCTCCTGAACATTCCATCAGCGAAAAAAAGCAGTCTCGTCAAGGATGCAATCCTTCAGGTAGGCATTGAAAAACACACCTCGAAACTTATCAAATATTATTCAAAAGGAATGAAACAAAAACTAGGTATTGCCCAGATGTTGCTCGCTCAACCATCGCTCCTGATCATGGACGAACCGCTTAGCGGACTTGACCCCATCGGCAGGCACGACATTCTAAAAATCATGGACGACCTGAAGTCAGAAAACAAAACCATTCTTTTTTCTTCACATATTCTCTATGATATCGAAAAAATATGTTCACGCTACGTGATGATCGCCGATGGAACTATCATAGGCGATATCCCTGCGAACCAGACCAATAATATTGAAGAGCTTTACTTATCAAAAATCAGAAAGGATTCATAACTATGAAGGCACTCCTATCTATCGCTTATTACACATTACTGCAAAATATGAGGCACAAAATATTTCTAATTTCAATTGGAGCCGGAACCTTTCTAATCATCTTCTCTATTCTGGCAGGTGAAATGGCTGTGGGCGAACAGACCAGATTTATTCTTGATTTTTCAATGGCAATCACCCAGGTATTATCACTTTTTCTTGCTATCATTATTGGAAGCTATCAAACACGGGAAGAGATCGACAAAGGCACCGTTTCCCTTATCATAACGAAACCAATTTCAAGATCATTATATTTACTTGGCAAATTCAGCGGCGGTGCTCTATCAGTTTTGTTCAACATACTATGTATGGGCGTGCTTTCACTTGCTGTTTTCTACTTTCAAAAAGTACCTATCTCCATCCCATATATGCTCAGCCTTTATTTGATCTTCATTGAGTCGCTTATTGTTCTGGCCTTTGCCATGTTTTTCAGCCTCATTTCCTCATCCATAATCGCAACCATGGCCACCTTTGGCACCACAATAATCGGTCACTTTTCCAGAGACTTTTTCCTGTTGTCTCAGAAAGGTCACGGTCTTGCTAGAATATTTGGAAAAACTTCCTACATCCTGTTGCCTAATCTGGAGAAATTCAACATCAAAACCATGGTGATCTACAGCACGTCTCCGTCCCTGTACTATATGCTCATGGTCACTCTCTACGCCCTTTTTTTTATGACAATGGTCATGGTGCTAAACAAGATTATTTTGGACAAACTGGATATTCAATAGGTCGGTAACCAGCAATACACGACATATTGCCAGTTGTCCCGGCATAACTTTTGATAAATTTTATCCCGACCACCAAAACTCCTCCGTCATTTTAATAATCCTAACGCCAAACATATCGATAATTCAATTATTCGTTGAGCATAAAAATCAAATTTTCATAACTGACTTATTAAATATGAGGCCTAAATGACGAATCTTTCATATAAGTTACTTCCGTAGCAGATACGAATTTTTAATCTAACTGACGTTATTCTTGATATAATATATATATTTAAGACGACCGTTACAGAAAAAGGATAGCACATGAAGTTCTTAGAATTCTGGCAATTAAAACATAAGCCCTTTGAATTTACCAAAGATAGTCAGTTCTTTTATGAAAGTAAAGGCCACGGAGAAGCGCTTGCCAGGCTTTTTTATTTAATTGAAGATAAAAACATGAATATCGGATTGCTTACCGGCGAAATCGGCTGCGGTAAAACCATGACCTGGACATTTCTTGTCAATCAAATAAACAGGGATGAATACAAAATAGCAGTATTGGATTTCTCAAGTTTCACATTTGAAGATATCCTCAAAGAAGTTATTGCTCAGATCTCTAAAAGCAAGCTCAACCCAGACAAAGAGTACTCCAAATACGAACTTACCAAACGCTTTCGGGAAATAGTTATTGAAGAAATCGCAAAGGAAGATAAACATCTGACGATTATTCTCGATGAAGCCCAACAGGTATCAGACGGTTGCCTCGACGAACTAAAAAACCTGACAAACATTGCTTCGGAAAATAATAATTATATGACTATCATTCTGGTTGGACAACCCGAACTACGAGAGAAGCTGAAAAAGCTTCCTCAGATATACCAGAGAATCAGCCTTATGTACCACCTTAACTGCCTCGAGCCTGACGAAGTAGACGAATACATCAAGCATCGCCTGAAAATAGCAGGGAAAAGCCAGATTAACGTCTTTACGAAAGAAGCTGTCAATATCATTATGAAATCATCGGACTGTATACCTCGAAATATTAACAAGATCTGCAAGCTTGCCTTTGACCGGGCTTTCGCCTTGGGAGTCAAAGTAATTGATGAGGATATGATAACGACAATTGTACATGACTTCCATAAGCAGGATATATAAGAATGCCTAATTCTGATTTCAACATCAAAGATCAACTAAAAAAAATGAGAGATAAAAAATCGTCGGCTGGTTCCGCGTTAATCGAAGATGAACCGACAATAATTGATGACAATTCCTATAACATTGATAATGACATGATAATCTCAGACACCCCGGCAATTGAAAATCTTGAAAGCATGGTCCAGGACAAAAAACCGACTATCAAATTCACCCCGGAGCTCATCGATCAAATCAACAAGATGTACGACCCAGCAGCTGACTACGTTTACAAACCGGGAGAAGAACCTGAAAAAGATGCTGAAGAACCCGCAATTAAAATCAAACTCGACGTACACCGCATTGCAAAAGATATCTGGAAAAAGAAATCGTTAATAATAGCTATAATGATCGTTATTTTCTTAATTACTTTCGGATTGCTTTCTGTTGTCATTAAAACGAAATATTCAGCAACAGCCGTACTCCTGCAAAAAACCGACTCAGAAGCAATAGGTATCGGTGATGTAGCACATATAAAGATACAGCCGTATAGCATAGGAACATTGTCCAACACGATCATTACCGTAGCAACCATGCAAAAAGTCATTGCGAAATTAAATCTCAAAATATCACAGTGGCAGCTTATCGGAATGGTAAAGACAAGCACGCCGAGACAATCAAATACCATAGAAATAACGGCAACAGATGTCGACCCGTTACGTGCCGCCAAAATCGTTAATGCCATTGCCGATGCCGCACTTGAGGCAAATATGAACATGTATTCCTCCGAAGCAGACAAATACCTCAAATACTACGGAGAAAAATCAAATATAGAAAAAGAAAACCTGACAGAGATACAGGGCAAAATACTCTCTTTTTCCAGAGAGAGCAATATCGTTAACCTTTCTGTTCAACAAGAAGTTAACCTTCGCCGGTTATCAGAGCTGGAAGTTGAATATGAGGACACAAAACTTGAATTGAACAACCTCTTAAGTGAGATCGAAAGCACAAACTACCTCTTAAAACATGATCCTGAACAACTCCTCGAAAAACTCATGGAAAGTAATCCGCTCAAAATACAATTATTAAATCTCGAAGCCAGTTTAGCAAATGCAAAAATGGAATATACCGACAAAAACCCGAAAGTCATCAATCTCGAACAACAAGTATATAGCTTAAGAAAAAAAATCAGCACCAGTGCTTTCAATGTATCAATGATAACAATGAGAAAGAAACAAAAAGACCTTGAAATAAAATTAAGCCAGTTAAAAAACTCCCGCATTGAACTGAACCGTGAACTTCTGGATCTGCCGCAAAAAGAAGTCGATTACAACAATATGATCAGAGAGAAAACAGCCATTGAAGCAAGGTACAATCATTTCACCGGAATGATAGAAGAAGCTAAACTGGTTAAGGACGGAGGGCTCAGCAATTTCCAGATCGCATCCTACGCGATGAGCCCGGAATCCCAACCTAAAAAAAAGTTTAATATTATAATTATACTTGCATCCTTAATGTCAGCTGTGTTCGCCGGATTTGGCACTGCGATAATAATTGTCCTCATCAGTTTCAAAGTCGGAACAAAAAAAGAACTTGAGATGATATACGAAATCCCGGTATTTCTCGAAATCGAAAAATTAAGCCAGCCGCAAATGGTCGACCTCTGCTCGTTTGATGACAACTCTTATCAGGAGATATTCAGAAAACTAATAAGCCATATGAACAAAGCCAACAAAAAACCGATACACTCGGTATTCGTGACCAGTGCGGAAGAAGGCGAGGGAAAAACAACAATGTGCCTCAACCTGGTCAAATACTTAACGAAAAGATCACAGAATGTAGTTTATCTTAATCTATGTCCGAATAACACTGTCGAAGAATACCTTGGCGTTGTTCAAACAGAAAACATGATACAATTAAATGACTTTTTAGTTAATAACAGCTTATTTGATAAACTTCCGCAACCCACCATAAATCAAGGACTTAGTTATATCAGGATGGGAGACAACTGGGATAGCTATCTCGATTGCCTGGACTCCCATCAAATGCAGGAATTCCTTAACTTACTGGAATACCAATATGAGTTTGTGGTTATTGATGCACCCGCGGTTTTACAAGCACCGGACCTGCCTATGGTACAGAAAATTGCCGATTCGATTGTGTTTGTCGTAGAAAGCAACCTGCTGGCAAGAGGTCAAATAACCCAGGCGTTGGAAGCTCTATCCCACGTCAAACTTAAGGTTAACGGTTTTGTGTTAAATAAAATGCCGGACGAGTTCATTAGTTAACATGAAAAAAAAATTGAAACCAATTATCACATTATCAGTAATCGTACTTAGCTCCCTATCATTAAGCGCCTGTACCTCTTCTATAAGCTCAAATGCAGGATTGCCCTCCCTCGTACCGGAAGGCACATACTTCGTAACCATAAAGCCTAAAATCCTACCGGCAAAATATCTTATAAAAGAATCAAGGCCATATCTGCTAACGCCAGGCGATATCATAGAAATTACTGTCTTCAACAACAAGGACCTTCAACGAAAAAGCATCCCTATAGCGCCGGATGGAAAACTCTATTATTTACTCATCGATCCAATCCAGGCCGCGGGAAGAACTATCGAAGACGTGGCAAAAGAAGTCCAGGACAAACTATCTCACTACCTGTACTATCCGCAGATAAGCATCGTCGCCAACCAGCTGCCAAGCCAAAAATATACAATACTCGGTCATGTCACCAAACCAGGGCTCTACGAACTAAAACCAGGAGTAAACCTGCTCGACGCTATTGCATCTGCCGGAGGTATTACCCATACCCAACTCAACGAAAATTACCCGGTTGACTTTGACCATGCATTTATTGCACGCAAAGGAGAAAATATAATTCCGGTCAATTTCGAAAAACTTCTCAAAGAAGGTGATCACAGCCAGAACATTTACGTAGAAGCCGGCGACTTCATCTATCTTCCCGAGATCACGAACTCCGATATATACATTCTCGGACAAATCGATTTTCCCCGTACTATGCACTACAAGAAAGGGCTGACACTGATCAAAGCCTTAGCAGGCCTTACCAGGATCAACTATGCAAAAAACAAACCGTATACCGACTCCGTCATCATCTTACATGGGTCATTAAGCAAACCGGAAATAACCGTTGTTAATGTAAACAATATTCTTGAAGCCAGATCAACCGATATACTGCTCCAGCCAAAAGACATTATTTATATACCGGAAAAATCCTTTGATTTCGATGAACTTATTGATATTGTCACCAAAGCTTACATAACAGCATTCTCGACAAAAACAGCCACCTATTCATTCGATTCACTGAAAGTCATGTACGGAGTAAATAAATGAAAACATTTCGCTTTTTGTACATATATACGGGCATACTCATAGGATTAATAACTCTGCCAGGTTCATTATCAGCAACCATCCTTATTGCAACACCAAATGTCTCGCCTTCACTAAGCACTGAATCAAAAGAAATCTCTCCGGGAGTCATCAAACTGAATAATCGATCATTACCGGACCCGAAAGAGCCTAATACTGACATAAAAAATCACGAATCCGGGTTATATGCCTTAAATGCCGGAGATATTATTGAAATATCGATATATAATAGAGAAGATTCGGACAAAATGATAACAATCGATCCAAGCGGCTCGATATCCTATATGTTTGCCGGCAGTGTCAAAGCAGCAGGGAAAACCATACCCCAATTAAAACAAGAGCTTCAATCATTAATCGGGCTATCACTTCGCGACCCGATCGTTAATATCCTCCCCGTCGAATTAAAAAGCCGGCGGTTCTCAATTATGGGCGCACTCAGCAATCCTGGAACTTATCAGCTCACCGGAACAATCTGTGTTTTGGACGCAATTGCGATGGCGAACGGCTTAAAAACCGGGTTGCTAAGAGAAAATACCGTTCAGCTGGCAGATCTCGACCATGCCTTTTTACTTCGCAACAAATCATATGTCCCGGTCAACTTCAAAAAACTACTCCATGAAGGTTCCATGAAAGAAAATATTTCGCTTCAAGCTGGTGACTATCTTTATATTCCTGAATCACATATCAATGAAATTACACTTCTTGGCGAAGTTAATGCCCCGGGATATTACGAATACGCAGATAGCTTATCGTTAATCCAGGCTGTAGTCCTTGCGAAGGGATTCAATAATAAAGCACAGAAAGATTCAATCATTGTACTCCGGGGATCATTAACTCAACCGGTAGTCTATAGAGTAAATACCGAGAAGATCATTAATGGAGAAATTATGGATTTTGTCTTGGAATCAAAAGATATTGTCTATATACCCAGACGGACATTCTACTCTCTCGAAGAAGCAACAAAAACAGTTATTACAACCTTCGTACAAGCATTCGCTACAGCTGACAACACCAAACTGTTTAACGCCGTACCTGAACCGGAAACGAAATAACAGCTAAATTTCATACAACTTTTATCCGCAGATTTTCGATATAGAGTTAGAAGCAAGAAGATAAGTATCGAGCAAACAAAATAAAAGGGAGATGAAAACAATGTTTATAAAATATTGGTCTAAATAATGATAATCTTTCACATAATACTGAAGAAAATAATTACAACCAGGGTTCAACTCGTAACCTTGTAGAACCAAAAAACGGCAAATATTGATAAAAACATATACATCACATAATAATAGGCTTTTCACAAAGCCTATTATTATTTAGCACGTAATTTCCTCAATAATTAACATTAAGGTCAAAATCTTGCACAACCTTTTCCAATCACGATTCCAGATAATACCAAAGAATTTGGTGTAAGCCCAAATATTGGTATCATTATAATAGGGAAACAAAAGCTCAATTCCGCTCTCCTCCCGGGACACATATCGAAAGGATTCAATTAGTTATTATATGGAAAAACTTGGCCTTAGAAAAAAGATGATCATCAATACGATTTCTAATTACATTACTATTATAATAAAAATTCTTATAATGCTATTTCTGGCTAGAACAATATTTCTAGGAATTACCAGGGAAGAATACGGTTTCTGGGCACTCTTATGGTCAGTCTTCGGCTATTCCCTGTTGCTTGATTTTGGCTTTGGCACTACTATCCAAAAATACACCAGTGAACTGACAATAAACCATAATTGGGACGAATATAACCAGCTTATCAGTACATTTTTCTTTAATTACTGCCTTATGTCCTTATTAATAGTCATCGTGACAGTTATCCTCTCCTATTTTCTTAATAATATATTTAATTTTCAAAACACCGATAATATGCACTACTACAAAACCATATGCCTCATGTTCGGTATCGGGACTGCCGTCGTTTTTCCCTTTGGTTTCTTTGCAGAAATCTTAAGGGGACTCCAGAAAATTAACCTGCGAAATATCATACAACTCACTTTTTTGATAATTAATTTTGTATTAATGATCGCGGTTATTTATTCCGGATTTTCGTTAAAGGGAATGACCATAGTTTCAGTAACAACAAGCTTGCTTACGAACCTTGTTATGGGTTACTTCTGTTACAAGAGCATTCCTCAGTTAAAGATCAGCCTAAAGCATTACAATCGACACTTAATCAAAGATATAATGAGTTTTTCGTTATTTGCCTACCTCATAATATTTTCTAACATGATTATTTTTAAGACAGACCAGATAGTAATCTCAGTATTTTCGTCAGTCGCATTCGTAGCGCTCTATCAAATTGCGGCCAGGATTTCAGATACCTACAAATATTTTTCTACGCAATTTCTGGACAATTTAGGTCCAGTTGCCGCAAAGCTATACACATCAAACCAGAAAGAAAAGCTGGCGGAAATCATGATTCAATCAAACCGATTACTGACAGCCATATCGACACTTATACTAATTCCCTTGTTAGTGTATATCAAGCCTATCCTGTTTATTTGGCTCAAGCTTTCTGACCATACTGCGGCAATATGTTCTGCAATCTTGCTCGTATCAATGTTTATCATGGTAATATTAAGAAGCAGCTCGGTCCAGGTGCTGATAATGAGTAATGAACACAAAAGTCTCACAAAAGTTGCCATTATCGAATGCACTGCTAATCTTCTATTAAGCATCATTCTTATCCGTTACATAGGTATCATCGGCGTGGCAATCGGCACAATCATTCCCAATGCAGTCTTAGCCTTCGTTTATAATGTACCAAAAGCCTGCAAATTCGCGAACGTGAGCCTATGGAAATACGTCAAAGAATCTTTTGGCAGCGCAATAGCCATCGGGATGATTGTGATCTTGATTGCCTATCAGCTCTATCGGTTTCATTACCCGGATACTATATTTCTCCTGTTCTTATACTCATCTCTTGTAAGTATCACGTATTTAATCTTATATTATATAATAGGTGCACATAAATGGGAAAAAGCCCAGTTGCATAATTATATTAAAGAAAAATTACTTCCAAATTTAGTGAGGTCAGGATTATGAATAATCAGAGGAATCTATCGTGTTTTATTGGAGTCTACGGAGGATCAGGCAGCGGAAAATCTTTATTCGCTCAAGAATTGTTAAAATCTTTGGGGTCCGGCGAAGCTATCATCCTCACCGCTGATGCTTACTATAAAGATCAGTCACAGTTATCCTCGGAAGAAGCTGAATCGCATAATTTTGATCAACCGGATGCAATTGATTTCGAGCTTCTTATCCAACACATAAAGGACCTGCGTAATGGACTGACAATAGCCCAACCGGTTTATGATTTCAAAACCCATTCAAGAACAAAAAAATCGATAACAGTACGCCCGCAAAAATACATTATTATCGAAGGGCTCCTTTTTCTGCTTAATCGCCGGCTCAGAGATGAACTCGACCTCAAAATATACATCGATGCCGATGACGATGTCCGGCTTATTAGAAGAATACGCCGAGACAAACAAGAACGGGGACAATCAACAGATTCGGTAATTAACCAGTATATGGCTACAGTCCGGTCAATGCATAACAAGCATATAAGCCCTACCAAACGATATGCAGACATTGTTATCGACTTCAACGTTTCTAATCAACAGGCACTAAGGAACACAGTTAAGCAAATCAAACTATACTATACTACGCAGGAATTGGGTAGCAGAGGAGGGATAGTACCCTCTATAAGATTATTTTTTATAAGGTCCTTTACCGTTTTTCGCGGAGTCTACCGGGATACTCTAAAGAATATTGTCTCTAGGTATGTGCTGCTCCTCATCATAGCTTTTCATTCTACACTTGTGCTGTTGAGAGAAAGCCACGAGGTCTGGCTTGTTGACGGTCCATGGCCACAATTTGTAAGAAATTATCTTGCTTCTTACCAGTTTCCCTTTGTTTACATCACGCTATTTTTTGTAGCTGTTTACCTGATAAAAAGAACTCTTTTTGATATCAAGCAGGTTAACTCAATTATTAGAAGGTACGTGTATCTCGAACTCGGTATTTATACCTTTATTATTATTAGTATTTATCTTTACTGGACCTTTTATTACGGTTACTTTTAAGGGATTCTAATGAGTGAATACAAGTTTCTTATTTTCTGGTTTATTGCCTTGCTCGGATGCCCTATAGGGATCTACTTAGCAATCAACTATAGAAAATTTGAACGCTTTTTGTTTTTTATGATGATATTTCTGACAGCCTCTGCTTTTCCCTGGTTCGACATTAACTTTATGTCAATGGAATGGTACAGAGGCACAACCAGAGGATTTGAGGTTACGGTCCTTGATTTAATAGGTATTATCCTCCTAGGTGTATGTTTAATATCGCCTAGACACAAGAAAAAATTTACGTTCATACCCTATAATTTCCCTTTCATGCTAGCGCTCCTCTTCCTCGGCTTATGTTCTGTACTTCTCGGCTCCCCAAAAATCTATGGATTCTTTGAACTGCATAAATGGATTCGGGGCGCCTACGTATATTTCATTATCGTGAATTACGTAAAAGATGAAAGTGACTTCAGGATAGCAATAAATGCCCTGATGAGTATTATGTTCTATGAAGCTTTCATCGGTCTCAAGCAGCACTACCTGGACGGAATGTACCGTATTGCAGGAACAATGCCCCATTCAAATACCCTGGGAAGTTACGCGAACATGGTAATTGCCGTACTTATGGCAATCGCAGTTGATTATAATGAAAAAATTAAAAACAGATATCTCTACTATGGACTGGCATCTATTGCCGGAGCAATATGCGTTGTTTTATCTTTTTCCCGGGGCGCAATATTCACCTTACCGGTAGCATTGGTATTAATACTCATCGGTTCATTTTACAAACGTATAACAACTCGAAAAGTTACTACTTTAATGGTCATATTGTTCTTAGGACTTCTCCTATCAATAAAAGCTTCCCACGGTATCATCGACCGGTTCATTAACGCACCGGAATCTTCCGGCGAAAGTAGAAAAGAATATAAACAAGTAGCAAAACTAATGATACAGGATTATCCTTTTTTTGGTGTAGGCCTGAATAATTTTTCTGATTCGACACTCACGGTGTACGGACCGAGAACAGCCATGTATTGTGATAATGGTACCCCAGCTCACAACATCTTCTATCTCACCATATCAGAAGGAGGCATATTTACCTTTATCTTGTTTATTGTCATCTGGGGAAGATTCATTTTCTTAGGTATCAGAACGGTCCTGACGCGAAAGCAAAGCCTTTCATCTAGTATGGTTCTCGGTATCACCTGCAGTTTCATAACGCTCGGAATGCAGAACTGGCTCGAATATGTATACCGGCAGACACCTATCTACTTTCTGTTCAATACCTTTGCCGGATTAATTGTCGTAGGCTATTCGTTATCTACCAATAAAACCGCTGAGCCCAATGAACAAAAAAGCCTGCCGCAAAAAAACAGACCTGTTCGCAGGGCAAATCGGAATTAATGAAATAACTGGCATAACTAACACAATCAACTAATTTTTGATATTATTATTGTAAGGGGCTTAGCGCGCTATGCCCTTACGGAACGTTTTCATACGTAAAAAAAAAGTTATCGCAATAAATACCATAAGGAGACATTCCATGCACATCGGAATCAGCTTATTTGCATCCGACAAAGGGAAATCCGGCATCAGCCAGTATATGATCAATCTGCTTAAAGCCTTCGAGGAAGTTGATCAGCAGAATACTTATACACTATTTCTCGCCGAAGAAGATCAACATGTTTTCCAATTTACCGGTGACCGTTTTCAAAAAGTGATCACATCCAACTTTGCAAATAAACCATCAGTTAATATCCTGTGGCACCAGACTGTTTTTGCTTATCACCTGCTTAAGCACAAATTCGATGTCGTGTTTATGCCGGCAGCAAACCGTCGATTATCAATCTGTACAACGTCACCGACAGTCGGGACAATTCATGACCTGTGCCAATTCCGAATCGGACAGAAGTATGATCCTTACAGAATGTTCTATGTCCAGAAAATATTGCCGATGCTCGCCAAACGACTCAGCCATATTGTCACTCCAAGCCATTGTTCCAAGGACGATGTCGTAACCTTTTACGGCATTCCTGAAGACAGAATATCTGCTGTACATAACGGAATCGATCACTCGAAATATTTCAAGCGTGATAAAGTAGGTTCATTAAGCATACTGAACGCAAAATATCATATACAGCCAGGGTACATACTCTACCTCTCGAGGCTTGAACACCCCGGGAAAAACCATGTCCGGCTCATAGAAGCATTCAGCCAACTCAAAAAATCAGGCATGCTGAAACAGAAACTGGTCCTCGTCGGCGCACCCTGGAATGGCCATGAAAAAATATACGAAGCGGTCAAGCGTATGGACCTCGAAAAGGACGTTATTTTTCCAGGATTTGTGGAAGGAAATGATCTCCCGCATTTTGTCTCCGGTGCAGATCTGTTCATTTACCCATCCCTGTTCGAAGGATTCGGCATCCCCGTTATCGAAGCAATGGCTTCAGGAATCCCCGTCGCATGTTCGAATACTTCTTCCCTGCCGGAAATAGTTGAAGATGCGGCACTGCTCTTTGATCCATTGGACTGTAACGATATAGCAGAAAAAATCATCGCAGCTATTAACGATGAAGCTACAAGGTCCATGCTCATGGAAAAAGGTCTCGAACAAGCAAAACGATACACCTGGCAAGCCGCGGCAAAAAAAATACTCACACTATTGGAAGTAGCTGGGGGTGGAAAAAATTCCCAAATGCGCGATAAAGAAAAAAAAACACCACCCACCAGCTTTGTTGAAACGTACGGCGATACCGCCCCTCCTTCAAAAGGCGGGGATTGAAGAGGAAAGAATCAAGAGGGGTTAAGATGGATAGAATTTTTAATAAGGCTGGAGAGAAGGACAAGCGACGGTCTTTGAGAAATAATATGACGAAGGCTGAAGCTATTATGTGGAATACATTGAGGAACGATTCTCAATTAGGATATCGGTTTGTTAGACAATATAGTGTGGAAGCTTTTGTGATTGACTTTTATTGTAGGAAGTTGAGACTGGCTGTTGAAATAGATGGATCAGTCCATGATGTAGATGGGGCGAGAGACTATGATCAGGCCAGAGAACAGATTGTTAAGCAGTATGGGATTACCTTTTTAAGGTTTAAAAACAGTGGGATTGAAGAGAGTCCTTTAAGGTGTAAAGGAATTATCAAAAAAAAGCTAGCTGCATTAGAAAAAGAAAAATTATGAAGCAAGATGCTACTCAATAAATCTTCAATCCCCTCCTTTTGAAGGAGGGGCGCTAAAAGCAGGGCAGCAAAGAGAAGTTGTTGGGTGGTGTTTAAGCAAAAATATCAATTAAAAAGATACTCACAATCTTGGAAAAAGCTACAGAAAAATAGTCGAAAAAGAATTGGAATCATAATGAAAAAAGAACCATCAATATCAGTCATAATGCGATCAAAAAATGACGGTTTAGTCATCCACGACACGCTTACAATGTTATTCAAACAAACTATAAAAAACTTTGAACTCATTAACATTGACTCAGGATCAACAGATGCTACTGTCAATATAATCAAAACTTTTCCAGGCACCCTCCACCAGATAAATCCGGAAGAATATGTTCCAGGTAAAGTGCTTAATAACATGGTGTCCATTGCAAAAGGCGATCTCATCGTCCTGCTCAACTCAGATGCGACTCCGATAGATGAACAATGGCTGGAAAACCTGATAAAACAACTTGATGCCCCTGATGTTTGTATAGCTTTTAGCCGGCAAGTTGCCCGCGTCGACGCCTATAAGCTGGTCAGATTCGATTACCAGAGGGCCTATCCGGAAACGGACCAAACCAGGATGCCCTCAGACTTCATCTCGTTTGCAGCAGCAGCTTTCAATAAATCAGTGTGGGAAAAATACAAGTTCTATGAAGAAGGCCTGTCGGAAGATACCGCCTGGGCCAACCAGCTCATTAATCTCGGGTACAAAACAAGGTATGTTCATAACTCTCAAGTTTTTCATTCACATAACTTGAACATCAAAGCCCTTTACAGAAAAGAGTTTTATCAGAGCGGAGTTGCCCGGGTCTATATCTACAACGAAACACCGCACCTCCTTAAAGAATTCTATTGGCTGGCAAAAGATATTGCTCGCGATATGATTTTCTGCCTGAAACACGGACATATTCTTTCTATTTTTTACAGTTTCGTTTTCCGCGGGACCCAACATCTGGCTTTTTATCAGGGAAGAAAAGAAGGCCGGAGAAAGTTCAAAAAGGATCGGTAACTATGGAACGATACACTGTTAATGGCTCGCAAAAGCTGGAAAATCGCATTCAATCGCATATGGACCTTATAAAAAATAATATCCTCCAGGAGTTCGATGAAAATACGATACAAGCAATAATCATGATCGGTGGGTATGGACGCGGAGAAGGAACGGTGAGGATCGATAACGGCGAAGAAAATGTGTTCAATGATTATGACTTTTTTATTATATCTAAAGCACTAGGGCCTATCACCACAACGAGAATGAAAAAAAAACTCGTTCACCTATCCGGTAAGTTAACCAAGCTGGTCGGAATAGAGGTTGATCTCTCGTTACTGACCATGAAGGCTTTTTCCAGGCTACCCTTTACGCTCATGAACTATGATATGCGACAAAAAAGCCGGATCATTCATGGCAATCAGTCAATCCTCGATCACCTGCCGCCATATAACGATGCCCAGATGCCGGCAATTGAAGGAACAAGGCTCCTGCTTAATCGCGGTGCGCTTCTTATTTATTGCAAACAACAGCTCGCAGACCATGCAACGCTTGAACTTTCTGAACGAGAAATAATCATCAAGTATATCAACAAAGCCATACTCGCCATGGGGGACTCATTTCTGATCATAAACAAAAAATATCATTATAGCTACAAAGTAAAAGAAGAAACTATCTCCCATATCGACAATCCCGGGTTTCCGTTATTTGAAGAGCTAAAAAAAGCCTATTTAGCTGCTATAGAATTCAAGTTCACCGTCAACTTTGACATTCACAAAACAACCGATGTCCTCGACTGGTTAAAAAAAACAATCAACATTTATGAATCGTATGTCTTGTGGTATGAAAGCAAACGCTTGCAGACACCCATACCATCATGGGATAGCTACAAAAAACTGATCCTGTTATCTTCTACTATGGTCCCCTTTCATGTTAAAATAAAAAGTCTGCTTATCAACATGAGGGAATTCGGAATAAAAAAAACGTTACAGGATATCGATATCTGCACCTGCTATCCTCGAGACAGGCTCTATATCGTCTATCCGTTTATTCTCTTTAAAAAGGAGCAGGCTATGTTCACAAATTCGAACTATATTTCGAAAATAGCGATTGCCGATACAAAGTCACTGACAAACACTTTTTGGAACATTTGGATTAAGTATTCGTGAGGTACGGGACTCTGTTTTGGGATTCGCCTCATCCCGCGCAACAGATAAAGGCCCTTTCTCAAAGTTATCGTAAGCGCGACCTTCTCCACCAGAGGCGGAGAAGGTTTTAAAGGAAAGCATATAAGCCTTCTCAGTCTTCGATGGAGAAGGCAGCGGGGGGATAAATTGAGTAAGAAACAGTCACTTCCTTCCGCTGGTTGAGGCGAAATGAACGAATATGATTGAAAAACAGCTATGCCAATTAGAATATTTAATGACCGTTACAAGGAAAACAAATAAAAAAATTAGGATAAAAAATGAATAAAAAAATATCTCTGTTTTTCTTTATTGACGCTTTTGGCTGGGAAATGCTGCAAGAATGCGGGTTCCTTAATTCAGTGTTACCGCATTCATATAAACTGGAATCCCTATTCGGATATTCTTCCGCTTGCGTTCCCTCGATATTAACCGGACAATTGCCAAACGTACATGGATACTGGTCAAGTTTTTATTATTCGCCTTCCACATCCCCGTTTAAGTTCCTGGCGCCTTTATCACTTATCCCGCGCTGCTTTTCTTCAAGAAACAGAGTAAGGAACATCGTTAACCGTCAGGTAAAAAAGAAACTGAAAATAAACGGCTACTTTAATCTCTATCAGTTCCCGTTTGATACCCTTAAATATTATGATTACAATGAAAAAATCAACTTCTACCAACCCGGCAGCACAACCACACCAACCATTTTTGACCATTTGATTTCGAAAAATATCCCTTACTATTCCTACTCAATTGATAAAAGCGAAGATACGCAGTTCGATGAGCTAATGCAAAGCCTGGAAGAAGGAACCATCCGGTTCTCATATGTTTCTCTTGGTGCGATCGATGCGGTGCTTCACCTGAACGACCGCCATTCAGATATTGTCAAAAACCAGGTCAAGGCATACGAAACCAGGATATCGAAGATCTACGGACGAGCAATAGAACTCTACGACGAAGTAGAAATCTCAGTATTCTCCGATCACGATATGACACCGATTACCGAAACATACGATTTGATGAAAGATATCAACAAGCTGGGACTATCGTACGGCAAAGACTATGCAGCCATATATGATTCAACAATGGCGCGCTTCTGGTTTTTCAACAAAAAATCCGAGCTTATCATGAGGAACAAGCTCTCGACCATCACGCAAGGAAAAACGATGTCCGTATTAGAGCTCAAGGAACTCGGAGCCTACTTCGAGGATAACAAATTCGGCAACTTGATATTTCTAATGAACGAGGGAGTTACGATTATTCCAAGTTATATGGGTTCAAAAAGAATTGCCGGAATGCATGGCTATCACCCGACCCAAAAACACGCCTATGCAATGTATTCCTCCAATCATCAAGCACCATGCCCCATGAACAAGATCACCGACATTTTTGAAGCAATGCTTAACGTTACCAGGTTTTATTAAATAGTTAAGCCCTGGAAAAAAATTCTTCTATCTGATTTGATATAATTTATTGTAATGGATACAATAAACAACGATACCCTCAAAAAAGCGCTCAGCTATCATCAGCAGGGCAATATGGGCCAGGCAGAACTATTATATACAAAAGTTCTGGATAAAGATCCCGACAACATAGACGCACTTCGTTTGCTGGCAGCGATCGCTATCGCAAAGGACCGATTCGACAACGCCGAGGAATTACTGAAAAAAGCTATCGCCTTAAGCAGCTCGACATTAATGCTGCATTACGATCTGGGAATGCTCTATTTCAAACAAAACCTCGTAGACCAAGCGATTCTCTGCTACGAGAGGGCACTATTGATCGACCCCCTGGATGCCGATACAAAAAGAAACTACGTAATAGCCCTTCAAAAAACAGGAAACCTTTCGGAAGCCCTCAGGCAGCTTGAAGAAATCCTCACCATGACACCGGACAGCAGCAACACCTACCAGGACCTTTATCCGGCATTTCTCAATCTTGGATTATTATTTAATGAAACACTCAAGAGAAGCGAAGCTATCCAGTGTTACAGGAAAGCGATTGATATCAATCCCAAAGGCTATGAAGCCTACAGCAACCTTGGTTTGATCTTAAAAGATCTTGGTCAACTCCAAGAATCCGAAAGTGCTTTTCAGAAAGCCTTAGCCATCAAACCTGGTCACCGGGAAATAAGCCTGAACATCGGGATACTTTACAAAGAACACGGGCTCATCGAGCAAGCTATTGCCCAGTTCCAAAATATCTTATTCCATAACGACAAGGATCCCCTTGCTCACTATCATTTAGCAAACATTCTAACAAACCTTGGGTACCACAAAGAAGCGAGTAATCATTACGAAATAGCCTTGAGTAACGACAGGCAGGACCAGTTCATTAACTCAGAGTACCTCCTATCACTTCATTACGAGCAGAGCCATTCCCCACAAGAAATCCACAATAAGCATAAAGAATGGGCAGACTCCATCGAAAAAACCACACCGTGTTTTTCCCGGAGGCAGGAAAATAAGAGCTCTCCTCGAACATTACGAATAGGCTACGTCTCCGCTAACTTTTGCAACCACTCTGTAGCCTTCTTCATTGCACCCGTTTTGATCAATCATAACAAAAAAGATTTCACAGTCATTTGTTATTCTGATACACCGACAAATGACGCGATAACCGAAATACTAAAAAACAATGCCGATATCTGGAGAGACACTCGAAGACTATCCGATCTGCAGATATCAGACCTTATAATCAATGACAAGATAGATATCCTCATTGATCTTGGTGGTCACACGTACAATAATCGATTACAGGCATTTGCGCGCAAGCCGGCACCGGTCCAGATAACCTACCTCGGATATCCTGACACAACGGGACTTACGTCGATGAACTACCGGATCACAGATGACATCGCAGATCCTAGCCCAATCGCGGATGGAATACACAGCGAAAAACTTCTCCGTCCGTTGAAATGCTTTCTCTGTTACATGCCGCTCGAAACCAGGCCTACTGTAACAAATAATAAAAGTACCGGAATAACCTTTGGATCGTTCAGTCACCTTGCCAAAATAAATGATACGGTTATTGATGCCTGGGCTACAATACTAGCGAATACCCCGGAATCCAAATTACTTCTAAAATCAGTTAATTTGAAACAGCCGCTTGCACAACAACGAATACTTAACCGTTTCCGACATAATAATATCAGTGAAAGCAGGCTTATCCTGGAAGACAAACTTCCCGATATTTATGACCATCTTAATCTCTACAACTCTATCGATATAGCACTCGATACCTTTCCCTACAATGGCACGACAACAACCTGCGAAGCTCTGTGGATGGGAGTTCCGGTCATCACTCTACAAGGGGATTCCCACGTCTCGAGAGTAGGATCGAGCATTCTCTCATCGATAGGCTGCGAAGAGCTCATTACAAAGAGCATTGATAAATATATTACCAAGGCACTCTCCCTGGCGGAGGACATTCATATAGTAAGGAATAATAAAGTTTCCTTGCAAAACAGAATGAAAACTTCGCAACTGACAGATGGTCCGCAATTCACGACCGCATTAGAAACCATGTATCAGAAAATATGGCAAAGCTACATGAGAAACAAGTAGGGGCATAGCGCGCTATGCCCTTCTATTGCCATGGGATCAACCGTCTACGTTTAAAAATAGCCATTTAGTGGCATAGTATTAATAAATATTATAAGTTGAGGTTAATTTATGTTAAGAGAAAATGCTACGGCGATATTCAATATCAGAAGGATAGCCGATGTACTGCTTGCTAATGCTTCGTTCTTTGTTACCTACTACATTTTCGATGCCAGTATGTCCGGCGGCTATTATTATAAGCTAATGCAATTCATGCACCTGCTTATTCCAATAACGATTATCTGGTGGATTGTTCTCAAAGACAGAAAAGTATATGAATCACACCGGTTCGAACCTCTCGTTACTCAAATGGCAAAAGTAATCAGGGCTTTACTTGTCTGTAATATCGTATTTCTAGCCACCATAACCCTTCTCAAAATGCCTCTTCCCGGAAGGTTTTTCTTCGGATTTTTCATGGCAATCAACGCATTGATATTAATACTTGAGAGAATAATTATTAATATATTGAGTTCCTTTGTCCGAATGAAAGGTTATAACTTCAAAAACGTCGTCATTGTCGGCGTCAACCGGGTCTCAATCGAGCTAATTGAACTCATCAGAAGCCACAAAGAATGGGGACTCAATGTCCAGGGAATTATCGTTCCGACATTAACAATAGAAGACAAAGAAGAAGCTAAAAAGCTTAAAGAATCAGGACTGACCGGAGAAATCATTCTGGGAACATTAGAAGATTTTAACGAGTCTATCAAAGATATCGTCGTCGATATTGTTTTCTTTGTGGTACCGCCACACCATATTAGAAAAATCCAGCCTCATTTAAAATACTGTGTCGAAAGAGGCATAGAGACAAAATTAACTATCAATTACTTTTTTGATTCGATGGACTTCGTAAAAACCGATCTCGATCAACTCGAAAAAATACCACTCCTGTCTTTTGAAACTACACATTTCAATCCTTATACCCTCTTAATCAAAGAAATTATTGATCGCACATTTGCTTTTATCTGGGTCATTATTTTACTGCCTGTTTTTCTATTAGCTGCCCTGGCAATAAGGATAGAGTCAAAAGGGCCTATATTGTTCAGACAAGAGCGTGTCGGAAGGAACGGCAGACTGTTCAATATGTATAAGTTCAGATCAATGGGTGTTGACGCAGAAAAGCAAAGAAAAGAACTTGAATCGCTCAATGAAATGTCAGGCCCGGTATTCAAGATCACGAATGACCCACGAGTAACTAAAATTGGAAAATTCCTTCGAAAAACCAGTATAGATGAGTTACCTCAACTCTTAAACGTTCTTAAAGGTGACATGAGCTTAGTCGGCCCTCGCCCTCCGCTACCCTCTGAAATACAACAATATGATAATTGGCAAAGAAGACGTTTATCGGTAAAACCCGGAATAACCTGTACCTGGCAGGTAAGCGGAAGAAACAACATAGATTTCTCCGAATGGATGAAAATGGACCTTGAGTATATAGATACCTGGTCCTTGACCAACGATTTCCGTTTGCTCGTAAAAACGCTCCCTGCAATCGTAAAACAAACCGGAGCGAAATAATCGCAGGTATCTACCATTTGAAATCTCTGATCAAAAAAAACTCAACCGCGATTGAATAAAAATCACATAATAAAAACAACTGTGGTTTAGAAATCTCAAAACATGGGAATACATAGATAAACAAAATAAATATTTTATTTTAATATTCAGGGCTTTTATAGAGAACTATAATGCACAATGAAAATATAAAATTATTTAACGTTACTATCTCTAATCTCAGCATGATTGATGCGATTAATCAAATCATTGAACTCGCAAAAAGCAACAAAAAGGCTTACGTCGTTACACCTAATATTGACCATATTGTCATGCTCCAAAATGATACTATGTTTAAAGAAGTATACGACCATGCCGGGATGGTACTTGCAGATGGAATGCCTCTAATCTGGGCATCCAAAATACTTAATACCCCTATAATAGAAAAAGTATCAGGATCTGACCTGTTTGTCCGGTTCGCTCCGTTCGCTGCACACAACAACATCAAACTTTTCTTGCTCGGAGCAGCCGAAGGTATAGCAGAGCAAGCAAAGAACAATCTCTGCGAGGAATACCCGGAGATTCAAATAACCGGAGTTTACTCTCCCCCATACGGTTTTGAGAAAGACGAACAAGAAAACCTGAAAATAATTGATATGATTAATAATAGTGACGCCGATGTTCTATTTGTAGGACTTGGCTCCCCGAAGCAGGAATATTGGATGTACCGGAACTACCATAAGCTTGATACGGTTAAAGTATCTCTTGGAGTTGGAGCTTCATTTGATTTTGTTGCAGGAAAAGTACAGAGAGCACCTGTATGGATGCAAAAAACCGGGCTCGAGTGGTTCTATAGATTGGTCCAGGAACCTCAAAGATTATGGAGACGCTATCTCATCAATGATATGAAGTTCATTCCCATATTAATGCATGAACTCATTAACGCAGCAAGGACGGCATTTAATAAGGTGCTTGAAGCAAAATCGGTCTTAACAAAATAATAAACAAGGAACCAAAATGGCAAACCCAGCAAGATCACTAACACTAATGATCGCTTGCCTTATAATGACAACAGCCCTATCAGGCTGCTCTATCCTCCTCGACAAACTTACTGAAGTTAAAGAAACAGATCCCCAGCAAGCCAGCCAGGCATTTGTAGGTGCACTAAAAAACATTACCCCCGAAAAAGACACATATTTTAAGACGATGACCGATATATACATTACAGTCACCGTACTCGATCAGAGCAACAATCCGCTTCCCGATGCTCTTGTTACAATCACGGATAAAGAAGCGTACAATATTACCTTCATAAAAGATGTAACCGATGAAAATGGGGCTGTCAGCGGGTTCGTTACTATACGATCCGGGTATCCGGCAATTGCAATCAAAGCACAATCTGTTGACGGATTAGCAGCACTACAGGATATAGTAGTTTCCGAAAATACTTCGACATACAATATTCAACTAAAAGTCAGCCCGGTTATTAACTCTTCCGCTTTTCGCCCGTTAGTCGAATATCCTGACTCAGACAATGACGGTGTCCCTGACGCTTGGGACGAGTATCCTTTTGACCCGAGCAGAAGCTTTCTGCAAACAACTATTTATCCGCACATTATCTCTTTTGAAGATTTGTACCCGTCATCGGGTGACCGCGATACCAATGATCTAGCTGCCTATATTGATATCAATACCAAGACGGCAAAAAAAGGATATCTCAAATCTATCTCTGGGACAGTAAAACTAAAAGCCCGCGGCGCAAAAGAAACCTATTTGTCGGATTTCGGCATCCGGTTTCTGTTAAACAACAACATAGCGAACGCAGGAAATGCAGCTTCTCTGGGATCAGCTCGAATAGAAGAATATACATCAAGGAACGTTTTGATAAGAACTCAATCTGTTACGATAATGAATAACTCCGACCTTATTCTCCCGTTATTCAGTAATACCGGAAACAAGTTCGGCACCGACCATGGCCTAATAAATACCTTTATGAACAAACCTTTCAATCCGGGAGGACAGGTATTATTTTCCGTTACCTTCGAAGATCCTATGAACTTAAAAACATCTTTATATGAAATGTACGATCCCTATCTTAAAATTACTAATTTCCAGGGAACCATTTATGATATACACAGACCATTTTTCAATCCGCTCCCAAACAGTGCAGATCCAACAACCGGACAAGCTAGCAAATTCATAGATGACAACAATTTTCCATTTTGCGTAATGATCCCGATGAGTACCTGGTTCTGGCCGCTGGAGACAGTCGACATTAGTCTGTCGTATCCGGACATTTTTAACTGGGTGAATAGTAATTTTAAAAATAGCCAACAATGGTATACAGATCCTGACATCAATCTCGTTTATACAAAAAGCCAATAATAAGCCTCCTCCAAAATTGCATTCACTGGTATAATAGCAGGATGAAGATACTTTTTGTCCACGATACATTCGGAGCCTTAGCCGGGGCCGAGCAGAATATTATTGTTTCAGGTCAGGCACTTCAGGAAAGAGGAAACGAACTATCCTTTCTTTATAGCCACAATACACACAAAGATGAAGACAAGTTTTTAAGCGTTTTTAAGAATAATTTTCAAATTGATTTTCTTACACAGTACCCCTCAGATAAAATATATAAAATCACGCAATTCATTAACATTATTAATCCTGACATAATCTACGTCCATAAAATAAAAGACCTTTCTATCCTGGAACAATTGTTCCGATTCAACAAACCCCTGGTGAGAATGGTGCATGATCACGACATTTACTGCCAAAGGACATATCGCTACAATTATTTCACCCGTCGTCCCTGCCGGAAAAAAGCAGGATTATGCTGCTACTTCCCTTGTTTCGCATTTGCTGTTCGTAACCGGAACAGCACGTTCCCTATTAAATTAGTTTCATTATCAAACAAACTAAAAGAAATAGATATCTGCAAAAAATTCGACAAACTATTCGTCATCTCGAATTACATGAAAGAAGAATTGCTCACCCAAGGTTTCGATGAAAATAAAATAACTATCCACCCTCCGGCACCGCAAACCGTGACAAACACGATAGAAAGCAACTTTTCAGCCAAAAATATTATTCTATATATTGGTCAAATAATCAGAGGTAAAGGGCTCGACTGCCTCCTCCATTCAGTAAGCAAGCTAACCACTCCATTTCAACTTCTCGTTATCGGCGCAGGCAACTACGAACACTACTGCAAAGAACTTGCAAAGAAATTAAAGGTAGAAGACAAAGTTCAGTTCCTGGGATGGATAAGTCATGACCAGATTAGCAGTTATTATAAAGAAGCGTCGCTCGTTGTAGTTCCGAGTGTATGGCCCGAACCGTTTGGAATGATTGGACTGGAAGTAATGAGATATAAGCTTCCGGTTGTAGCATTCAACAGCGGTGGTATACCTGACTGGCTCATTGATGGCAAAAATGGGTATCTGGTTGACTGGAAAGATACAGAAGGAATGACAGCAGCGATAACAAAACTTCTCAACAACAAAGATGTGGCCAAACAAATGGGTAATTACGGATATGACTATGTTAATCGAAATTACAGTTTCGATAAATATATTGAGAGTATACAAAATGCCTTCAAGGACCTGAGCGCAAAAACCAGCTAAACAATTATAACTTAAGGGAATGTCCCTGGTCTTTCCCTATCAATCGGCCTAAACGCTTGATTCTTCCGGCAACACATGAGGCGCAGTCTGCCATACTTTCATCAACACAAGGTTTCCCCGGATAAAGCTGGTAGTCATTGCGGTACTTCTGTGGGGTCGAATTCGGCATGAAAATATTCGCACCGCGTTGAAGCACTAGGTCCCGGCCATGAGGATGGATTGCATCATAAGCAGTTGTCGCTGGAATATGTGCAGCTTTATTCAACAGCCGAAAGATCGCAATTACTTTAAAAAAAACTTCTTTATCAAAAGGATTAAGTTCATTCGCAAAGGGAGTATTATGATGCGGAATAAACGGACCAACCCCTATCATATCAAGGTCAAGCCCGGAACAAAAAAGGATATCCCGCGCAAGCTGTTCAATAGTCTGCCCCGGCAATCCGATGAGAACACCTGAACCGGTCTGAACTCCAAGCTTTTTAAGAGTTTTGATACATGATAACCGCTGGTCAAAATCGTCATCAGGATGGCACATTTCGAACAATGCCTTATCAGAAGTCTCAATCCTGATCAAGTATCGGTCCATTCCCATCTCTTTCCAGTATCGATAGATCTCTTCATCCCTTTCGCCTAACGACAAAGTAACGGCTAAACCGGTTTCTCTCTTAATAGCAGCAATGATTTCTCCGACTATTTCTCCGGTAAAATAATAATCTTCTCCTGACTGCAGTACTACGGTTGTCTGTCCGGCCTGCTCGATCATTTTGCAGGCCTCTATTATTTCTTGTACGGCAATCCTATACCGGTTCACTTCTAAATTATCATGACGGATACCGCAATAGTAACAATTTTTGCTACAGTAATTGGAAAATTCGATGATACCTCTCAGATAAATAGTGTCACCATGAAACTGTTTTCTTATAAAATCAGACTTCGAGTAGAGTGAATGGAGGTCCTCCCCCTGAGTATTGAGTAAGGCTACAATTTCATCGGCGTTCAGGATATTGTCGCTATTAACTTTTTCATATATCACTTCAAGCATCGACATAGCTACATCACCTTTAATTAATGCGACAAAACTGTTGGATTGTGCTTCGTTATTCGGCTCATAGGATAATCGAGCAGCCAGGACGTCCTATCCAAAATCCCATTCATCTTTGCAAAAAACACACCATAATTGGTAACAGGAATACCAGCAGACCGGGCCAATTCTATCCTGAACATGACATTCTTAGTGTTAATCATACATGACCCGCACATAATTATAAGCTTATAAGCTGACAAATCTTCTGGGAAATCAGCACCGCTATATGTAGTATAGTGGAGTGCTCCGCCAGCTTTCGCGTCGAGTAACTTCGGGATCTTATACCTGCCGATATCCTGAGGTTGCGGATGGTGCGTACATGCTTCAGCTATTAATACTTTGTCTCCAGGCACCAAGGCATCAATGGCATTAGCACCCTCGACATACTCGCCGAAGTCCCCTTTATATCGGGCAAAAAGCATTGAAAACGACGTAAGTCTGATCTGTTCAGGAACAATATCCTTAACAATATGGTAGACCTGAGAATCCGTAACGACAAGTTCAGGTCCGTTTTTTAATTGATTCAAGGCATGTTCGAGTTCATACTCTTTACATACAACAGCATGAGCATCTTCATCCAACACAGCCCTCAACACCTGGACTTCCGGGAGTATAAGACGTCCCTTGGGCATTGCGCTATCAATAGGTATTACGAGAACTACGGTATCTCCCCTTTTTACAATACCTTTAACAACTGACATATCCTCAATCTTCGATGGAGCATATTTGGACAGATTAGACCTAAGTTCATCGATACCGGTTCCGGTTTTCGAAGAAACCTTAAAAAGTGGAAAGGGGTTGATAAACTCCGTTACCTGGATATCCTTAGGGGTAACATCTATTTTATTACTGACAATAAGTAGCGGGATCTTTTTCTCGTCTATAGTCTGTATCAAGTCCTTTTCAAACTCTTCGATACCAATCATAGGATCAATAAGTACAATCGCAAGATCGGTCTTATTAAGGATTTGATGGGATTTCTCCCTGCGTAGCGCACCTAAATTGCCTTCATCATCAAGTCCGGCAGTATCGATAATAACACACGGTCCTGGTTCAGGAAGTATTTCTATGGTCTTATATACCGGGTCTGTTGTTGTTCCGGGAACATCAGAAACAATGGCGATATATTGATTAGTGAGCGCATTAATAAATGAAGATTTCCCCACGTTCCTACGCCCGAATATACCGATATGCAATCGATTCGCGATAGGTGTCTGATTAAGTGACATAGTGCCGCCTTTCAGGGATACGCCGAATTATAGAAATATTTTCATACAAAAATATCCCTGGCTCCTTCATCAATTTGTGCAAACGTTTTTTTAAGGAATTCATTGATACTCTGATCCTCAATGTCCTCTGTCCATTCCAACAGTTTCATTTCCCCCAACGCTTTGACTTGCGGAGTAGCAAAATCAGTCAAATACTCCTTAAGTGTCATTAAGCCGTTCGGACCGCACTTCTTTTTAATATCGCCTGGTTTGGCGTATTCCATAAAATCCAACCCGGTCCTGCCTAAACGGTAACATGCTGTGCAAAACGATGGCAAATAATCCATCTTCAGCAGGTCATAAATAACCTCATCAAGCGTTCGATAATCACCTAACGAGAATTGTTCTCCTTGTTTTTGGGACGTATAGCCACCTGGGTTCGTCCGTGAACCGGCACTTACCTGAGACACTCCCAGCTTTAATGCTTCCCGGCGAAGCTGAGCCGCTTCTCTCGTCGACAAAATAATTCCCGTATAAGGCACCGCAAGTCGCAGTATAGCAATAAGCTTTCTAAAATCAGCATCACTTACTTTAGCCGGTGGTGCCATTGCCAGATCAGCTCCCTCAGCCGGCTCTAATCTCGGTACCGAAATAGTATGAGGACCAACCCCGAACCGTTTCTCCAGAGACTCGACATGCTGAAGCAAAGCCATAACCTCAAAGCGCCAATCAAATAACCCGAATAATACTCCGAGACCGACATCTTCGAAGCCGGCTTTCATAGCCCGGTCGATACCTTCCAGTCTATAATCGTAATCGGATTTCGGTCCTGTCGGATGGACCTGCGTATATGTTTTGCGATGATAGGTCTCTTGAAAAAGCTGGTATGTGCCAATTGGCTTCAGACGTAACCGTTCAAATTCATTGCCGTCAAGCGGAGCAATATTAACATTAATCCGTCTGATCTTATTTTCTTTATACTTTACGGAATAGATCGCATCAATAAGCTCGAATACATAATCCAGACCTTTCGGCGCAGGATACGATTCACCTGAAACCAGAAGAATCCGTTTATGCCCCTGCATCAGCAGCATTTTCGTTTCCGACTTAACTTCTCCGATACTGAGCATCGAGCGTACAATCTTGTTGGAAGCACGAAACCCGCAATACCGGCAGTCATTGATACAATGATTTGAAATATAAAGCGGTGCAAAAAACACGATTCTATTTCCATAGATAGCATTCTTTACCTGATGTGCAGCTTGAAAAATATTCTCAATAGAAACCGGGTCCGTCGTCTTTAACAGAACAGCTACATCAGAGAGGTCCAGCCGCTCCAAATTGGCTGACTTATGCAGTACCCTCTGCACCTCTGCAAATGAAGGCTCACCGGTATCATTTAAAAATGTCAAAATGGCATCTTCGTTAATAATGTGGGACATATGCCCTATCCTTTGTTAATTCACGACAATCTAGCGATATTCTTTGATAATTCCCTTAATTTGTTTAGGGGTAACTTTACTATAAACTTTATCATTTACCAATACTACAGGAGCTAGTCCGCAGGCACCGATACAACGGGTACACTCTAAAGAAAATTTACCGTCTTTCGTCGTATCCCCCATCTTAATACCCAGTTCCCGTTCAGTTTCCCTGACAACATCGCCAGCACCCTTGACATAACAGGCAGTTCCGAGACACACGTTAACCTTGACTTCACCTTTCGGCTTCAAGCTGAAAAAGTGGTAAAAGGTAGCTACACCATAGATTCGGGAAGTTGGAATCTGCATCTTAAGCGAAACAAAATTCATTACCTCATCAGACAAATATCCAAACAGCTCTTGTGCCCGGTGTAAAACCGGTATTAAATAGCTCTTCTGATACTTCTCATTCTGAACACCTTCCATTAACACAGCGAGTTCCTGAAACCGTGGATCTTCCGGTACAATACAGGACCGTTGCTGCTCTGATTTGCCTTCCCGGCAGATACCCTGCGGCAACTTAGCCGAATAATGCGTATGCAGCCATTCATGTGCGACATGTGAACCATATTTTTCAAGTGCGCTTTCATATAAATTTTTAATATCTTCATTTTCATGTGATCGGCGCTTCTCATTACGTTCATCGCTGCTATAGAGAGCTTGTGCACGTTTCTTAAGCAGTTCTTTATCTAAAGGAATCATATCAGTCCCTGCATATGGCTGACCACCGCCACCGATACATCCGCCAAGACATCCCATTATCTCGATAAAATGATATTCTTCACCTGCCCGTACTTTTTCGAGCAATGTCTGAGCATGCCCTAAGCTGGAAGCTACCGCAACTTTAATCGTTTTATCTGCAATTTGCACTTCCGCTTCTTTGATTCCATCAATAGCCCCCCGAACAGCTTTGAGCTCGATTCCCGGAAGCTCTTGTCCGGTAATAAAATAATGAGCTGTACGTACAGCCGCTTCCATCACACCACCGGTAGCACCGAATATTGTTGCAGCTCCGGTTGATTCACCTAAAGGAGAATCGAATTCTCCTTCTTCCAGACTGTTAAAATCAATGCCAGCCGACTTGATCATCCAGATCAACTCTCTGGTAGTAATTACCGCATCAACGTAACGATGCCCATCTTCAGTTTGCATCTCATCACGCATAGACTCATCCTTCTTCGCAGTACAGCACATTGCGGCGACAGAATATACCTGAGCAGGATCTTTATCGAGCTTTTGCGGCAGGTAACGTTTGAGAATACTTCCCAGCATAGACATAGGAGACATACAACTCGATAAGTTATCTAATAATTCCGGATAGAATTGTTCGCAGAACTTGATCCAGGCAGCAGAACATGAAGTGATCATAGGAAGCTTTCCGCCATTACTGATCCTATCGATAAGCTCTGTAGCTTCTTCCACAATGGTAAGGTCCGCAGCAAATTGAGTGTCAAAAACCATATCGAACCCTAACCGTCGTAGTGCCGTAATCGTTTTTTTCTCCATATTTTGTCCTACCGGCAACCCGAATCCCTCGCCAATTGCCGCTCGTACTGACGGAGCAAATTGAACTACTTTTAATTTGTTCGGATCATTAAGCGCTTCCCAGACTTGATTGGTATAGTCTTTTTCAAGAAAGGCAGCAGTCGGACACACGTTTATGCACTGACCGCACGATGAACAGACAGATTCTCCAAATGGTTTCTCGTATGCCGGAACAACTGTGGATTTGAATCCTCTGTGTGCCATATCAATTGCGCAGGTACCTTGTATTTCTTGACATACCCGAACACAACGGCCACAAAGAATGCACTTTTCCGGATCTCTTACGACCGCATTTGAAGAAAAGTCTTTTTCGTACTTCTTTTTCTCGCCTTTAAAGTGTTTATGCCTTAGACCCATTGAGTAAGCTAATCTTTGAAGTTCACAATTATGGTCACGTTCACATGTATGGCATTCGTCAGGATGATTATCAAGTAATAATTCAACAATATCTCTTCTGGCTTGGCGGATATCAGGCGTATGAGTAACGACTTCCATCCCTTCAGCTACCGGATAAGCACACGAAGCCACGAAATCTTTCATTCCTTTGATTTCTACAATGCACACCCGACATGCACCTTCGATTGATAAATATGGATGGTAACATAACGATGGGACCTTAACGCCAATTTTCTTAGCTGCTTCCATGAGCGTCGTACCAGCCGGAACTTCTATATCGATCCCGTCCATTTTCAGCTTAACCATTTTTGTTTCTTCCATTTCTGATCCCCTTTTATAATCTGTAGATATTTATTTCTTTAGATCATAATTATTGTAGTATTTTCATAATTAAACGACCCAATTATCCTCTCGTTATTGCTGCAAACTTGCAGGTATCATAACACTGCCCGCAGTGGATACATTTCGTTTCATCAATCACATGAGGATGTTTCATTTCACCGTTAATACAGTTAACCGGACAATTACGTTTGCAAGCGCCGCAGCCGATGCATTTCTGAGTATCAACACTGTAATGCATAAGCTCGCGACAAACGCCAGCCAGACATTTCTTGTCTTTTATATGAGATTCATATTCTTCCCGGAAATTCTTAATTGTACTGAGTACCGGATTAGGAGCTGCTTTGCCAAGTCCGCACAGAGAAGCACGTTTAATCATTAATCCTAATCGCTCCAGCTTCTCGATATCTCCATCTACACCTTTCCCCTGCGTTATCCTCGTCAGTATCTCAAGCATTCGCTTAGTACCTTCACGACAGGGAGTGCATTTTCCACATGATTCATTTTGAGTAAAATCAAGAAAATATTTGGCGACATCAACCATACAGGTGCTATCGTCCATAACGATCATTCCACCGGACCCCATAATCGAACCGGCTTTAGCCAGTGAATCATAGTCTATAGGCGTATCAAGATATTGTGACGGTAAACATCCACCCGAAGGACCTCCGGTTTGTACAGCCTTGAACTTACGTCCACCGAGAATTCCACCACCGATATCGAAGATTATCTCACGTAAAGTTGTTCCCATTTGAACTTCAACCAGCCCGGTGTTTTCAACCGCTCCGGCAAGAGCGAATACTTTCGTACCTTTACTTTTTTCAGTACCCAGAGATGCGAATTTGACCGCACCGTCAAGAACGATATCAGGAACATTAGCCCAGGTCTCAACGTTATTAATAACTGTGGATTTCCCGAATAGCCCACGCTCTGACGGGTAAGGCGGTCGAGGAACAGGCATTCCCCTTTTACCTTCAATCGAATTGATCAACGCAGTCTCTTCGCCGCAGACAAAGGCTCCTGCACCAAGTCTTAACTGGATATCAAAATCAAACCCGGAACCAAGGATATCATTCCCTAAGAGATTTTTTTCTTTCGCCTGCGCAATAGCAATCTCTAATCGTTTTATGGCCAGAGGGTACTCTGCCCGGATATAAACTATTCCGCTATGGCTTCCAACTGCATACCCGCAGATAATCATGCCTTCCAGTATCGTATGCGGATCGCCTTCAATAGCACTTCTATCCATGAATGCCCCGGGATCACCTTCATCGGCATTACATATAACATACTTTTCATCATCGACAATATTTCTGGTTAATTGCCATTTCTTACCGGTCAGGAATCCCCCGCCTCCACGACCCCGAAGCCCAGATGCAGATATCTCATCAATAACACCTTGCGGAGTGTATTCAGTTAGTACCTTTGCAAGTGCTTCATAGCCACGAAACGAAAGATAGTCAGAAATGGATTCAGGATCGATAACGCCACAATTACGCAATGTAATTCGATACTGTTTCCCAAAAAATGCCACATCTCCGAATGTCGGAAAAAAGTTATTAGCTACTTGTTTACGATGAAGGATCAATCTGGTAACCCATCGTTTATTCTTTAAGTGTTCTTGAACTATCTCGCGAATATCTTCCTTCTGCACATGGGTATACATTATATTGTCAGGATGTATAAACATTACAGGACCATCTTCACAATACCCGAGACAGCCGCATTCCAGCACTTGTACTTTATCAGCTATATCTGCATTATCAAGTTCTTCATTAAGAGCAACGATTAATTCCTTATTTTTATTTATGCATTTCGCTCCAGCACAGATCGAGACCGCATATTTTGGGTTTATCATAGCGCCCACTCCCTAATTATTTTTTTATTTTCTATATGTTGTTCAAATACTTTGCGAATTTTCTGAGGATTCATTTCACAGTATTTTATAGGTATACTCGATTCCATCATAACCTGGACAATAGGCTCTTTATCACAGCGTCCCGAACATCCGGTCTGCCCTATATATATATGCTCATAGTTTTTTTCCTGTTTCAACTTCACTAATTCATTGTAAACTTCACGGGCTCCTGCTGCATTCTCACAGGTAGCCGATCCGACATAAATACGAATTGGACATTTGTATTTTTCTTCACGGACTTTCTGCCGGGCATCTTCTTGTAATTGTTTCAATTTTTCCAATGGGTTCATGGATCATCCCTCACTTTTGTTTTGCATTTTTTCAACATAACCTATGACCAAGATTATGACTGTCCGTCTTTACCGAACATTAAGTATTCAAGTTCAAACACTATATTCACGTTATTGACATTTACGGTGTCCGGAAGTGCCAATACTACCGGAGCAAGATTAAGTATCTTGATAATTCCTGCTTCGGCCAGTTTACGTGCGATCGACTGAGCAGCTTCACCGGGAACAGAAAGAATTGCCAATTTCACTTCGTTTTTCCTAATAAAATCAGGCATTTCAGATACGTGAATAATTGGTATCGCAACATCTTTTCTAGGAGTAACATCGACATCAAAGGCGGCAATAATATCAAAACCATAAGCCTTAAACCCAGGATATTTCAGAAGGGCTGTCCCCAAAAACCCGGCACCGACAACAATTATCGGCTCGGTTTTTTGTCGTTGAACTGATGTCCTTAATGCATCAAGCAGATAACTGACATCATATCCGACTTTCTGCTTGCCGCTTACCGGAAAATCCATAAGGTCCTTCCTGAGTTGCGAAGCAGTAACATCGCACAAGGATGCCAGATTATGAGAGGAAACTATAGAGATATCCTGCGCATTAAGCATCCTAAGCACATTAATATAGTTCAAATATCGATAGACTCTTTTTTTTGTTGAATAATTCATGGATATATTGTTACATGCGGAACGATTACTGTCAAGAAAGCTTGTTTACATCATTGCGATGCTCAATCTCTGATCAACCTATTATGTCCGAGACCATTATCGCCAATTTTCTTAAGCAGCAAATGGAGTTCGCGTTCGGACATGATCAACTCGTGTTGCCTAAAAGCGGCGAGAATAGATTTTTCGAGCAGCTCACTATCGCAAGGTTTTGTTAAAAACCGGAAAATATTGCCTTCGTTAACTGCATCAATGGCCATGTTAAGATCTGCTTGTCCGGTCAGCATAATTCGTATCGTATCCGGAAAGAGGTCCTTAATTTCCGCTAGAAATTGTATTCCGTTCATTCCCGGCATCTTGTAATCGCAGATAACAACAGAAAAAGGACCACGAGTATTCAAAACAGCAAGCGCCGCAGCTCCTCCGGCTGCTGTTTCAATAATATATTTATTTTTCAGCATCCGTTTATAAGATGAAAGAATATTATCTTCGTCATCAACCAACAGTATTTTATTGCCCATAGATTTCTCCTTAAGTTATAATTCTTCTTTTATCTCTTCATATATATCAGGATATAAGCTCTTTACACAGTCAGGACAATAGGAATGACTCACTTGTGCGGTAGAATGTGTTTCGATATATGATTCGATGGTATGCCACTCGCCTTTCCCATCCCGAATTTTTTTACAATTACAGCACATCGCCAAGAAACCTTTAAGTTGGGCCAATTCTTTATCTGCCATAATAAGCTCATACTGCTTAATTCCATCCAGAATGACCTTTTCAAAAACCTTGCTATCACAAGGCTTAGTTAAAAAGCGAAATACATTTCCCTCATTTAAAGCGTCCATTGCAACTGTAAAGTCGGCGTGCCCCGTGAGCATAATGCATACGGTATCAGGAGATAATTCTTTGACCTTAGCGAGGAACTCTATCCCTTTCACTTTCCCCATTTCGTAATCCGATATCACTACGGAAAACTTTGATTTAAACTGAATAGCTTCAAGCGCTTCGTCAACACCTAACGCAGTTTCCATATTGAATTTATTTCTAAAAATTCTTGAATATGCAGAAAGAATTGTTACTTCATCATCCACCAACAATATTTTATGCTCCATAGGAACCAACCTCTTTCATAAATATACTCTGAAGTGTGCCTCTACTATTAAGACTGTAAAGACAATTGAATAACAAAAGTCGTACCGATTCCCAATTCGGTTTCTACCTTTATCGAACCTTTATGCTTATCAACAATAACCGACCGCGCAATTGATAATCCCTGCCCGGTACCCTTCCCCACACCCTTTGTTGTAAAAAAAGGATCAAAGATCCTATCGACGATTTCTCCCGGGATACCCATTCCTGTATCGCTTATCCTGATTTCGACATATGTTTCTTTCCCTTTCGTGCTAATAGATATCGCGCCCTTACCCCGGTCTCCGTCACCGACCTTATCGCCAATAGCATGTGCGGCATTAATAATAATATTCAGCACAGCCTGATTAAATTCTCCAGGGAAACAATTAACTAAAGGTAAGGTATTGTCAAAATCGGTAACCAGATCAGAAACATACTTCCATTCGTTCCTTGATACGGTTATCGTACTTTCAATAGCCCTATTAATGTCGACCAGCACCATCTCAGTTGATCCGGGATGAGAAAACTCTTTCATTGCACGTACAATAGTAGATACTCGATTAATACCTTCCAGGGTCTGATCTATAGCCCTAGGCACTTCATCCATTAAATAATCAATATCCAATTTTTGGGTCAACGCTTCGATTTCTTGCACGAACGAATCAGGCACAGCACCTTTTTTCATTTCATTCATCAGCTCTTGATATTTATTGATCAACGTTTTCATATCGTTAAAAGAGTCTCGTAAAAAAAGAGTATTATCACCGACATATTGAGTAGGAGTGTTAATCTCATGCGCAATACCGGCCGCCAGTTGACCAATTGCCTCTAACTTTTGAGCTTGTACCAATTGCCCTTGTAATTCCCTAAGTTCCGTCACATCATCTGCCAGTATGAGCAACTCTTTAAACAAGCCATTTTCACCTTGCACCGGATAAAGCATAATTCGCAAATATCTTTCCCTGTCTCCATGTGCGATATACATAACATTATCAAGTCTTTTTGATTGGTTACTCTGTTTGCACACATAGATAGCTTCTTCGACCACTTCCCAATCCCATAGGATACCGCTTCCTCTCAGTAACTTTTGGCCAAGCATTGTCTGCACATCATACCCAAGGGCTGATTCTGCTTGCTTGTTCCAACGAACGATCGTTTCATTTGTATCGATACCAATCAAAATTGCCGAGATCGACATCAACAACTGTTCAATTTCTTTATGCGCACCGACTAACTGTTCTTCTATAATTTTAAATTCTGTAATATCAACACCTATATATATTACATGGCTCACACTGCCCTCGCCATTATAAACGATGTTATTTTTCCAGGAAATCCTTAAGCAATTGCCATCCTTTGTAAGGAAACAATTTTCTTGGGAGCTTGCAAAATCGTCATACAAATAGCCCTCAACTATTTTTTTCTCAAAATCAACCTGGTCTTTCGGGAAAAAAACATCGCAAAAATCTTTACCGGTTAACTCCTCATAGGTATAGCCGGTTAGTTTCTCGCTATACCTGTTAAACCCGATAATCTTCCCAATAGAATCAATAATAATAATAATAACCCCTGCCACATCGGCAACGGAGGCAATAAAATCCTCTGCTTTCGTAACATCTCCAGAAGGGACTAACGATGGTTCTTTTTTAGATTTATGCATATTCGATACTCCTCTGCTCATAACAAAACTCTTATCGATTCGTAGGAATAATAACATTCACTTGCTGATCAATTTTTCCGGTATTACCATAATATCGTAAGCGTTCCATAATTGAACGGCTTATTTCCTGACCTCTGGCAATTAACAGCATATTATTACGGGTATATATATTTTCCGCTACAATCATGTGCTCAATAAGTTCATTTACACTAACATTCTTAGTAATGAACTTGGACTCTATACCCAGTATCTTTTCCAAACTCTCAATTATTTTAATATCATATAGATGCCGCCGGTCCTTAAGAATATTGACTGCATTTTTTTCTGATTTCCCTGAGCTTATCAACCGATCGTAATCAATTGCGACCTTAAGTAGTCTTGCCCCTAAAGGTATATCTTCGCCTTTCCGTGAATCAACCGGAATACCCGTACCGTCATAATGCTTCGACTGGTATTCAATTATCTCAGCAATATCCTGCATTCTGGGAATCGAGACCAGCAGTTCAGCTGCTAAGGCAGGATGCCGATCAATAATTTCCTGTTCTCTAGCAATCAAAGGAACTCCGCTCGCATATTTTTTGATAAGGTCCTCTGCAACAACTACACAGCCTATCTGAGACAGCATCGCAGCTGTTTCTATCTTCCAAATATCCGGGATACCAAGTTGTTTTGAGATCTCAAGCACATATCGCCGTATTCTGGATGCCATCCCAAAAGCTTCGGGATTGATGATTGCCAGTATATCGGATAGTACCTTTATGCTCCCTCGCAACGTCTTCTCAAGCAACTCCCTCTCTGCGATTATTAATCGATACTGCTGTAACCCCGCCAGCAATACCTTCAGAAGTAATTCATGCCCACAGGGTTTATTTAAAAAACGAAAAATATTTCCTTCGTTAACAGCATCAATTGCGATCTGCTGATCGGCATTGCCCGTAAGCATGATCCTTACACTATCAGGGCTTAGCTCTTTGGCCTGGGAAAGGAATTGTATCCCGTTCATTTCGGGCATAGCATAATCCGACACGATTACTGCATAAGGGCCGCGTTTATTGATTAGTTCAAGCGCAGTAGTTCCTCCTAATGCGATATCGATAACAAGATTTTTTCTAAGCGACCTGCAATAGGAGTCGAGCAGATTCTGGTCATCATCGACAAACAGTATTTTTTCAATCATTTACAAGTTGCTCCTCTGTTCCTTTTTGGCATAACTCTTTCCATTTCGGTATGCTGTCCATAATAGTAAGCTGCTCCAAAAAATCCTTATCAAGTCCCTGGACTGCTTCTCCGTTTTCGGGTTCGTGGTTTAATATCGCATCTACCACGTGTACCATTGCCAATGGGCTGATACATTTATGAGGGCACCTCGAAGGAAAATGATGATAGGCAATGGCTTCGACAATCGGATCAGACAATCCCCAAATACCCATAAGATATGCTCCTATTTCCGCATGGGTCGTACCGAATATGACCGATTCAGATTCCCAACAGGAAATATCAGGAACTTTAGCCGCCTGAACAACTTCCTTATATTCTTTTGGAAAATTCACGAGTAGTACCAGCTTTCCAATGTCATGCAGGAGCCCAGCCATGAAAACATCATCGACAAATTGTTTATTATTCAACTCAGCCATAGCAATATATCTCGAACACTGTCCGGTCCGTAAAGAATGCATCCATAGCACCTCAAGGTAGTGTTGAGATATTGCTTTCTCCTTGAATTGAGAAAATATCTGAACAGTCATAACCAATGCTTTTATCGTATCAAGACCAAGAAGATTAACCGCTTGTATAGGATTGGAAATATGGTTATACATTCCAAAAAATGCAGAATTCACCAATTGAAGCATCTTTGCCGTCATGCCCACATCTTTTGATATTATCTCTCCGACCTTTCGTAACGAAGGATCATCCGATGACAATTCTTCCATAATCTGTTTATACAATGCCGGCATACTGGGCAAAGCATCGATTTTTGAGACGATATGTTTGAGATCTTTGTTACCTAAAAGATCTCTAAGCGCAAAAGCCCGGGTAATTGTTGACTTCAAGTTCTCAGCATCACAAGGTTTTGAAAGATATTGATGAGCCGGCCGAACGGATTTAAGAATAGTTTCACGATCAGACTGTCCTGACAGAACGATGCGGATCACCGAAGGATATAATTCTTTGACCCTGGTTAACAACTGTGCCCCATCCATTCCAGGCATTCTCATATCGGTCACTAACACATCAAATTGTTCTTGAGACATCAGGTCTAAAGCAGCCTGACCACTTTCAACGAATTTCATTTCCCATTCGCTGATCATGCACCGCAACATTCGCTGAAGTCCTTGTAACACCCGTGGTTCGTCATCAACAAATAAGATCTTCTTAACCATAAGATTCTCCTTTAGTATCATTAAGATGATGGAACAATTACAGTACAGCCAGAGTCTATTTGCTTTGAAAAAGTAAGTTGCTTTAACTTCAGGATCACAGGAATGCTAAGCTCCGTACCTTTGGATAAAACCACATTTTTATTTCTTGTTAAGATATCTGCGCCTAAAATCATGTGTTCTTTAAGTTGGATTATATTCAACTTTTTAATTTCGTAACGAGCTTCTATCCCTGCCACCGCTTCTAAAAAGCCTACAATATCGTGATCATAGCGGTTCGGGCTCGTTTTCAAGCATGTCAGGGCATCACGCTCTGACTTGCCGGCACTCAAATGTTTCGCATAATCAATAGCTACCTTCAGAATCCTTGATCCCAAGGGGATTTCGTTTCCTTTCAGGGAATCGGCAGGCACTCCGGAACCATCGTAATTCTTCCCCTGATACTCTATCATCTCAGCAATTTCCTGCATTCGGGGGATAGATACCAATAACTCAGCAGCCAGGGAAGGATGCCGGGAAAGAAGATCCATCTCCTTTTCAGAAACGGAAGCGCCGCTAATGTATCTTTTAAAAAACTCTTCGGGAATAATAAAACAGCCAATCTGTGATAACATCGCGGCAGTCTCGAACTTCCAGACATCAGGAAGATTCATCTTTTGGGCTATTTCAACCACATACCGCCTTATTCGCGATGCCATTCCAAAGGCTTCCGAGTTGGTCATAGCAAGAATATCAGAAAGTATCTTAAGACTCCCGCGCAGGGTCTTCTCTAAAAGTTCCCGTTCAGACATAACCAGTCGATATTGCTCTAGTCCAGATAGCAATACCTTATTTAAAACTTCTTGATCGCAAGGTTTATTGAGGAATCGGAATATATTGCCTTCATTAACAGCGTCAATGGCAATCCGCTGATCCGCATGTCCGGTAAGCATGATACGGACGCTATCCGGATTCAATACCATTACTTGCGACAAAAACTCTATCCCATTGAGCTCCGGCATAGAATAGTCCGAAACAATAACTGCATAAGGGCCGCGAGTCTTGACATACTCTATGCCGACTCTAGGTCCTAATGCAATTTCAAGGTCATGAGTTTTACGAAGCGAGCGATAATATGAATCCAGCAAATTCTGGTCATCATCAACAAATAATATCTTTCCAGCCACGAAATATTTGCCCCCCTTAATTATTGAATTAATGTTTCATCAGGCACAAAATAATTCCATTTTAGCTCGATCTATTTCTAATTATAATATTATTTATTTCTATTATACAATTTTATTATCTGCGTTGCTGATTATTTATGGAAAAATCGAGATTTAGAGATTTTTTAACCGAACAGCGCGGGCAAGATATAATTTGATCTATATAAGCTTCGGATCAATAGCATACTTTTTTAATCGCAAACCCATAATCCGCTCGGTAATCCCTAGTAGCCTGGCTGCTTTGGCAATGCATCCCTTACTTTGTTTAAGGGCATCGATGATCAGATCTTTTTCCACAAACCCGAGAGTGTTATCGAGCTTGGAATAAGCGGTTTCTTTTTCTTTTTTTATTGTTGGCGGTAATTGATAAGAATGGATTGAGTCGTCCTTACTCAGAACAACAGCCCGTTCAATACAGTTTTCAAGTTCCCTTATATTGCCAGGCCAGTTATAATTAAGCAGCATATTCATTGCACTCTCGCATATACTCGTAATTTTTTTGCAATTTTCTTTACTGAATTTATCAATAAAATAATTGACCAGTATGGGAATATCTTCTAGCCGTTCCCTGAGTGGCGGTACTTGTATTGGGAATACGTTCAGCCGATAATAAAGGTCAGAACGAAAGACGCCTTCTTCTACCATTTTTTCCAGGTCTCTATTAGTTGCTGTAAGCAACCTCACATCGACTTTGATGGTGTTTGTTCCACCCACGCGCTCAAGCTCTTTTTCTTGTAAAACCCTTAGCAGCATTACCTGGGTAGCGAGAGGTAAATCCCCGATCTCATCGAGAAATAATGTTCCGCCGTTTGCTAGCTCGAACCGACCTTTTTTTGTATTGATTGCTCCGGTAAACGAGCCTTTTTCATGACCAAAAAGCTCACTTTCTATCAGGTTTTCGGGCAGAGCTGCGCAGTTTACCTTAATGAATGGCTGGGCTGCACGGTTACTGTTATAGTGAATAGCATGAGCAATAAGTTCTTTACCAACACCACTTTCCCCCCTGATATGAATTGTGGTAGAGCTGTTCGCCACTATCTGGATCAAGTCAAATACAGCTTGAATCTTTTTGGAATTACCGATCATATTTGCTGGTCTGAACTTATCCTTCAACTCTTCCAGGAGCCTGCTGTTTTCTTCCTGCAAGCGTTCCATATTCTTTAAAGCCTCCTGCCTGATCTTGACTGACTGGGCTACCATGGCAGCAATAATCGAGAGAAGATGAAGATCTTCTTCAAGCATTATTCCGTTGTCATATAACCGGTCAGCGCTCAGTGCACCTAATATTTCATCACCGTTTTTAATCGGCACGCAAATAAATGAAATATCTTTTTTCCCGGGAGCATTCCTGGCACCAGTACGGTTCAGGAATAACGGGTCCTCTGATATCCTGGGGATCAGAGCCGCTTTGCCGGTCTGGACAACTTTGCCGGTAATCCCCTCACCCAGCTTGTACCTGCCCCGTTTCTGTTCCAGATCAGAAAGTCCGATAGCATCTTCGATAAAAATCTGTCCCCGGTCTTTGTCCAGAATGGTAAGGGTACCTCTAAGCATACCCATTTTGTTAGACATGATCGAAAGCACCGGTTTTACGATCTCCTTGATATCCATGCTGACGTTAAGCACCTGGCTTATATCGAATAGTAATGATAATTTTTTTACTTCATTTTCAGGCATATTATCCACCACTGCATTTTTGTATTTTTATTATTTATTTTCCACGAAATAGTAGTTATTTTTTATGCATTTAGTTTGCTATGCATGGATATCATATTAGTTAATATCCAGCCCTGTCTGGAATAAAAGCTCAAAGCCTTGGAATTTCTAATATCCAACAATAAGGTCATACGTTTAGCTGATTTAGACAGAGCCCATTCCTTGATACAAGCAAGTAGTTTTCTGCCTATGCCGTGGTTCCGGTAATCTTCGTTGATGATCAGGTCCTCTATAAGCACTGATATTCCGCCTTCTGACGTAGAAATATTGATCTGTGCCGAACACATACCGATAACCGTTCCATCTATCTTTGCAACAAGCACCTGCCTGCCTGGACCATTAGAAAGCATGAGGTTAAGCCCGGATTTCTGTTTATTCTCATCCACTTCAAAGTCATCTTCAATGGTAAAAAGTTTGCCAAGCAGCGTAGACATCGCAGGAATATCTTCTTCTTTGGCCGGCACAATAAGGATTTCTTCTGTTAACATAAGTTGCTCCGTTTATTAGAGACGAGTTCTTACTTAATTAGATATCAATTTTTGTGCCAATGGGTTGTGACATCGATAATCGCGATTACCGACAAGTTCTGCGATCTCTTCGCAGGTCGGCTTGTAATAAATTGAGCTGGGACTGCCCTGTTGTATTATCCGGCCATTTGAGAATACCAATATCCTGTCTGCCAGTTTGCAGGCTTCGAATATATCGTGAGTTATCATTATAACCGGAATATTGTATGTTTTTCTGGTTTTTTGCAGTAAGGAATGCATCTGGTCTTTGTAATGCTGGTCCAAATTGGAAAAAGGCTCGTCAAGTAGCAGTAATCCGGGTTCCGAGGCAAGCGCCCTGGCAAAGGCTGTTCGCTGTTTTTCTCCGCCGGATAACTGCATAGGATAAGTATTCGAAAGATAGTGCAGGTTAAAGTTGTCGAGGAGATCATTGACTGAAATGCTGTTCTTTTTTAGGCCATATTCAATATTTTCCTTAACTGTCATGTGCGGAAACAAAGCAAGGCCCTGGAACACATAACCGATATTTCGTTGTTGTACCGGAAGATTTATCTTTTTGTAACTATTGTAATAATTTTTGCCATTAAAGGTTATTATTCCCTTATCAGGCGATAATAATCCGGCAAGCATATTAAGGGTGATTGATTTCCCTGCACCGGAATAACCGAAGATTACAATAAACTCGTTATCCAGCTCAAAATCCACATCCAAGTCAAAGTTGTTTATATGTTTTTTAATTTTTACTATGAGGGCCATATAATTTCCTTATTTTAAAGTCCCCTTCAGGAGGGTATTTAGGGGCCTGGTCACTTTATTCTCCCCATGAAATAAAGCAAGGAACCTGCAAACACCGTGTATATAATTACCAATATGTTTGCTTTATCCCACTCGCCATTTCCTACAAAATTGTATATTGCTAACGGCGTCGTTGTAGTTTTACCTTCTATATTGCCGGCTACCATCAGCGATGCGCCGAATTCGCCGAGGCATCTGGCAAAAGAAAGCACGAACCCTGTAATTATGCCTTTTTTTGCCAACGGCAGAGTGATCTTAAAAAAAGTCGCTGGTTTGCTGTGTCCGAGTGTGTATGAGGCATTTATGAATTCAGCATCAACAGATTCGAAGGCTGTGCGGGCTGACTTGACCATAATGGGCAGTGCGATAATAAATGCTGCCAGTATAGAGCCATAAAGATTGAACATAAAGGTAAACCCTGTCAGTTGATAGAGGTATTTGCCTACGATCCCATTTCGTCCGAGTAGGACTATCAAATAATAGCCGACAACTGTTGGAGGAAGGACCATGGGAAGCGTGATTAGAATATCTATCAATTCTTTTCCCCGGAATTTTTTACATAATATAAGTGCAATATAGCCCCCAAAAACCAGTGCCAGCAAGGAGGCCGAGAAACTTGCAATCAGCGATAATTTTAGTGGGACCAGTATTTCGCTTAGTTCAGTCATTGATGGCTCCAAATCCGAATCTCCGGAAGACACTCCTTGCTTTTTCGCTTTTTAAATAATGAAGGAATTTTTCTGCTTCTCTGTTATCTGCGCCAACTTTCGTTACCCCGGCAGCGTAGATAATGGGTGCGTGGATTTTAGCGTCAATGTCAGTTACCTTTATGAGGTTATCTTTAACTTTGTCGAAATCTGTTTTATATACAAATGCCCCATCAACTTCTCCTCTGGTCAGGTAACTGATAACTTGTGCTGCATTTGTGCAGTAAATGATTTTCTTTTTGAGACTATCATACAGCTTATAATGTTTCAAAACCTGTTCTCCGTACTCTCCCAGAGGAACGGTAGCCGGATTACCGACTGAGAATAAGCTGACTTTGTTTAATTCTTCAATAGAAGTTATCCTGATCGGACTTTTTTTGGACAAGGCTAAAACCAGGGTGTTAGTAGCAATGTAAACAGGTTTGAGTTGTAGCTCCCTATATTTTTTGTCATAGAGGGCAGCTAGCATATCGATGGGGGCACCGGCATTGATCTGCTTGATAATATCCCCCGTCGCGCCCCAGACAAAGCTGATTTCCCCGGGATAAGTCCTGGCTATCTCTTTGAGCGGGTTCTGCAGACTGATTGCCGCACCGACCGTTAGTGCAAAGCAATTGGTTGAAATAGTTAATATAAAAAGCAATAGAATTAATAGGTTTTTATATAGTTTCATAATTTTTAAATCTCTTTCCGGGGATTTAGAGCCATTTCATCCCCTTAACTCCTGATAAAGAGTAAGCAACTCCCTCTCCGATATCGAGCGTTTTTGCACTGAAGAAATAAACTTGATCTTTTTCAGTAGAAGATAAGCTTGATCTTTGGGGATATTGATCCCATTCTGCTCTAAGTAATATTTGAGAGAACTGATACCTGAATGCTTGCCGATCACTGGCGGGGCCGGTTTTTTACCAATCAGTTCGGATGAATACAGCTCATATGAGTTGCGGTCTTTCAACAAGCTATTCCAGTGAATGCCTGACTCATGAAGAAAAATGTTCTCGCCGGTGACAGGTTTGTTACCCGGAACAATAGTCCTGGATGCCTTGCTTACCATCCGGCCTACTTCTGCAAGACGGGTTATATCGATGCCGGATTCTTTATGCAGCGTTAAGCCTGCTGCCAGGATAACTTCGTCGAGCGATGCATTACCTGCCCGTTCTCCTATACCGTTTACTGTGACACTGACACTTTCCACTCCGGCGGCTATAGCTGCTATGGTATTAGCAGCGGCCATACCCAGATCATTATGCCCATGAAACTCCAGCACCATATTATTTGTTGCTTCTTTGACCGTCCTGATCAAGTTATAGGTCTGGATTGGATTAAGTGCCCCTACGGTATCAGCTATCCTGACCCGTTTGACCGGGTATTTGCCGACTAGATTTATAAACCTGGTAAGCTGTCTTATTTCTGTTCTGGTAGCGTCCTGTGCGCCAACCGAGACAAACTCAAACTTGTCACATGCATAAGGGAGCAATTTTGATACTGTATCTTTTATCCAGCTTCGGTGTTTACCCATGGAAGACAACAATATGTCCGAGACAGGAAAAGATATGTGTATCCTGGTAAAGCCATTCACATAGGCAAGGTTGACATCATTCAATACTGCCCGGCTCCAGCAAAGCAATTCGCTTTGGAGTTTGAGCGAAACAATATATTTGATCGCCTCCAGTTCAAGCTGGCTCAAAGCAGGGGTTCCGATCTCAAGCTCAGGCACTCCGATATCACTCAGCAGCTTGGCGATCTTAACCTTTTCTTCAAAGCTGAAGACAACGCCTGGTGCTTGTTCCCCGTCCCGCAGTGTAGTATCAATTATTCTGAGTTGGCTCATTATATTGTCCTTGATTTTTAGCTTTTTCCAGTCCTTTTTCTCCCTCTCAAACCTAGTAGATTTATCTACCGTATTCTTCCTCTACCTCGGGGAGAGGATTGAGGTGAGGGCATACCACTATATTGAATAGGTTTCGTTCTTCTCACCTTTTTCGATAGAATCGAGTATTTCATCGATCGCGTCTTCATCCACATTACCGTACCAATGGGCCTGTGGGTACACCACCATTACCGGGCCATGATCGCACATTTTCAGACATCCGCAGCTGGATACCATCACATCATCCATTCCCCGGTCAGACAATTCTTGCATCAGGTACTGGGTTAGCGGAACAGCGTTTTTCTTGTGACAGATCCCTTGAGGTGCCCCACTAAGCCTGAAACTGGTACATACAAAAATATGAGTATTCGGTTTTTCCATTTTTTTCTCCTCGTTTTTATGTTTTTATACGTAGACACGCCATGCCATGGCGTCTTTACGGACGCGATGTCAGCAACAGCCAAGTCCATTACCTGCACAGCTCTCCCCGCATTTTGCCGGTTTGATCTTTGGCATGAGCCTGCCGCTCTGATTGCCGAAGAGGTATTCCAGGGAAGTGTTAATAAACCCTTCGGTTTCAATAACTGTTATTCCACTATCTCCAATCACTTTTGAGGGATTGGCACCGATGCCACTGACCAGCAGATAAGAACAGTCATTGATAGCTGCTGCCACTTGCTGCCAGCGCTGCATACCTCCGCCCAGGCCGGGCAGCTTTCTTTTCTCCAAAAGGTTAATACTTGCATCAATCTTCCCGTAGATCCACAGCTCTCTGGCTTCTCCCAGATGCTGGTTGATCAAATGGCCTTCCATCGATGCTACAGCAACATAAGGCTTTTTTTTACTTGTACTGAGCACCGGGTTATTCATCTCATGCAGGATTGAAAGTATTTCCTGGTCATCCTGTCCGAGAATCCCAACAGCATCTGCCCTGCATCTGGTACAGTGGTGCATTTGTTTGATGAAACGCCCGGCAGATTTTCTGATTTTTTTTACTGTTTTTTCATCCGGTTCGGGAATAGGCTCAAATACAGTATCTTCAGTCGGGTATAGCGGGATAGCATTAAGGATAGTTGCGCCGCCCAGTGCAGCCCGCCTGGCTACATCTTTTATATGAGTATCATTAATCCCGGGTACAATTATGGAATTAATCTTAACGGTTATGCCTTTTTCACATAAAATTTTGATTGCTTTGAGCTGGTTTTTGATAAGTATCTTTGCGCCAAGTTTGCCGCGATAGATTAAGTTGCCGTTCCTTACCCAGCTATAGATCAAGGACCCTATCGTAGGGCTGACAGTATTGATCGTGATGGTAACATGTGACACCATGAGATTGGCTAACTGTTCTGCGTATCCGGCCACATTAAGCCCATTGGTCGCTACGCACAGCAACATTTCCGGATAGGTTTGCCTGACGAGCCTGAGCGTTTCTAACGTCTCATCCGGAGTTGCGAACGGGTCACCCGGGCCAGCTATCCCGACTACCTTTATATTCGGGTTTTTAATCATGGCTTTATTAAGATATTCCAGGGCCTGAATTGGGCTCAGAAGTGTACTGGTAACTCCTGGCCTGCTTTCGTTCAGGCAATCATACTTACGATTGCAATAATTACACTGGATATTGCATTTTGGCGCAACAGGCAGGTGAATACGTGCGAATTTATGTCTGGCGCTGTCATTGAAACATGGGTGTTTTGATATATCTAACATATAGTTCACATCCTTACATGTAACTGTATCCTACAGGAGACAACTCCTGGTTCTTCTCTAAGATCGCATTTACGATCCGGTCAAAGAGTGCCTGTGTGCCGCGGTATCCGAGATGCAAGGTCCGCTGGCCCCCGATCCGGTCATGGATTGGGAACCCTACCCTGATTAGCGGGACCTGTAATTCTCTGGCTATATGGTAGCCTTTACTGCTCCCGATCAGCAGGTCAGGTTTAAACTGTTCTGCAAGTCTGGTAAGCTGATCAAAATCTATGCCTTCCTTAACCATTACCTGATCCTGACCGAAACTAATGACACTCTTAATCTGTTCTTCCAGGTTGCCGCTTTTGCTGCCACTGGCCACTACTACCGGGATAATCCCAATCTCACTGAGAAATGAGGCAAGCCCAATGACCAGTTCCTGGTCGCCGTAAAGGATCGCTTTTTTCTCAAATATGTATTTATGGTTATCCATGTAGGCATCGACCAGCCGGCCTCTTTCCGAAAGGTATTTTTCAGGTACCGGTCTTTTCAGGGTATTGAAAAAAGCATCGGTCAGGTTGATCCCGATCGGTAATGCCATCCTCATATTAGTCACTTCACAAGCACTGGAGAGTGCATTCCCAGGGGTATCCTGCCATACTGTGCAGAATTCCACCGAAAGCTCACTGCTTCCTGATCCGCGTATTTCCTCTACAGTCGTACCGCCTTTGGGCAGTTTTTGATGACTGCTCCAGCTCTCGCCATCGAGACGTTCGCTATAATCAGGGAAAAGTACGGCCTTGATCCCCATCTCGAAAAAAATCTCTTTGAGGTATCTTATATCTTCAGTTGATACCATACCTGGAAATAAGTTGATCTGTTCTATAGTGGTATTTTTTTGTGCAAATTTTTCCAGCACTTTAGCCCCTGTTTTCCAGAAGGCAGGTTCGTGCCCGCCCTGGTAACTTGGGGTCGAAACATTAACTGTGGGTACTTCATCAAAGCCGTTTAAGTAACCTGCAACATCATCGCCAATTGTTTCGCTGAGGCAAGTGCTGGCTATGCCTATCAGTTCCGGATTATATTGACGCTTAAGGTTTGCAAGTGCAGTGAGAAGATTGCTTTGACCGCCGAATACTGCTGTGGATTCGGAGAAGTTGGAAGAGGCTATATCCACCGGTTCCCGAAAATGGCTGATCAGGTATCTGCGGATGTATGTCGCACAGCCTTGCGAACCATGGAGCAGAGGAATTGTTCCTTCCATACCCAGATAAGCCAGACTGGCTCCAAGGGGAGCACATAATTTACAGGAATTAATAGTCGCTTCCATTTATATATCCTCTGTCCCTTCCCGGGAAACCCTGAACTGCCAGACAGGGCTCATGATGGTCGAATATACCTCTTTAGCAAAATTGAGCATTCCTTCGTATCCGGCCAAAGCAATTTTCCGTTCGTGATTATGGTCACAAAATCCCAGTCCTAATTTGTAAGCGATCGGTCTTTCTTTGACACCGCCGATCAGGATGTCCACTTTTTTTTCCTGGATAAATTTGGATAGTTCCAGTGGATTAGTATCATCGACAATGATCGTTCCTTCATCGCTCAGGTCTTTGAGAAGTGTGTAATCATCGTTGTTCCCGGTCTGTGATCCGGCGACAACAACGTTCATTCCAAGATGCCGCAGAGATTTAATAAGCGAGAAGGCTTTAAATGCGCCGCCGACATAAACGGCAGCGTTCTTGCCTGATAGTTTCCTGCGATAATCCGCAATAGTGGGCATGATCCGTTCGATCTCTGAACTGACGAGTTTTGTTGTTTTTTCCATAATTTCCCGGTTGTCAAAATGACGGACAACCGAATAAAGAGCTTCTGACATATCTTCAATACCGAAATAAGAAACTTTAATAAAAGGGATCTGGAATTTTTCCTGCATCAGTTTTGCCAGGGTGGTCATAGACCCGGAGCACTGCACAACGTTCAGCTCCGCCCGGTTAGCCCCGCGGATGTCGTCTATACGACCATCCCCAGTCATTGTGGCAACCACATTGATCCCGATCCTGGCATAGTACTCCTTGATAATCCAGGTTTCACCAGCCAGGTTGAAATCTCCCAGGATATTAATACTGAAAGGTACCTTCTGTTCATTTCCTGAAGTGCCGATCAGAGAAAATAACGCATGACAGGCTGCAGCATACCCGTCCTTTTTGGTGCCTTTAAATCCTTCGGACTGTACAGGTATTACCGGTATACGGGTAAGCCCTGCCACTTTTTTGCAGATCGAGCTGACATCATCACCAATAAGACCGGCTATGCAAGTGGCGTAAACAAAAGCGGCTTTTGGCTGGTAACGCTCGATAAGCTCGATCAAGGTAGATAGCAGCTTTTTCTCCCCGCCATAGATGACATCAATTTCATTCAGGTCAGTTGAAAAACTATTGCGGTGAAGCTCCGGACCGCTGGAGAGTGCTCCCCTGATGTCCCAGGTATAAACAGCACAGCCGATAGGGCCGTGCACCAGGTGCAGCGCGTCTGCTATAGGGTAGAGCACTACACGGGAACCGCAGAACACGCACGCCCGTTGGCTGACTGATCCGGCAAGGCTGGTCGTTTCGCATTTCATATCAAAATGCTTCTCACCTTTTTTATATATTTGTTTTTTACGCTGTTCCAATATATTAATCATAAGAATCCCTTTCCCCGTCACCGCATCTACAGCACCAGCTCAAAACTTTCTTCGGCAGAGTCCCTATCCTTGCGGTCAAGGATCGCTCCCAGTATTTTTTCCACCAGGTGCATTCCGCCTTTGTATCCGACCGATGGAAAATAAGAATGTCCGATCCTATCAAGGATCGGGAACCCGAACCTTATAAAAGGTATGTCTTCATCCCTGGCAATATATTTGCCGTAGGTGTTGCCTATAAGCAGATCTACAGGTTCGTTCTTGATCCACTGATGCAGCAGGTACATGTCTCCGGCTGCTCTGACATTTACCTCGGGCACGCCCTCTTTGAGGATTTCCTTGATGCTGGTTTCGAACTTTTTACCAGGAGTTCCTGTAACGATGTGCACAGGCTTCATATCCAGGTCTTTCAAAAATTCGGCGAGTGATATCAACTGGTCAGGATCACCGAATAACGCAACTTTTTTTCCGTAAAAATATTGTTGCATGTCAGTGATAATATCAATGAGCCGGCCGCGTTCTTCGGTTATTGCATCAGGTACAATTTTACCGGCTATGCCGGCAAGCTTTTCTATAAACCGGTCCGTTGCTCTGATCCCAATTGGCAGGTCAAGTATTTCACAAGGCACTTTGCACTTGGCATTAAGGACTTCGGCAGCTGGAGCTGACGCAACTGGCCCCAGAGCTATTGTCGCAACACTGTTGCCGGTGCTTTTGAGCTGTTCAATGCTCACCCCGCCTTTCGGATAAAAAACATGCCTTCCGGTTTGCGGTGCGTCCAGAACATCACTGGTGTCTGGAAACATCACGATTTTAACGCCCATTTTGTGGGCCAGGCATTTAATCTCGCGCATATCAGACGGTTCAGTCCAGCCTGGGATAATGTTGATCTGGTCCAGTTTCGTGCCGGTGTTCTCTGCCAGGCAATTGACCATGCCTTTTACCATATTGGCAAACCCGGTAACATGGGAGCCAACATAACTTGGAGTACTGGCATTGATCACGTACTTGCCTTCAGGTATTTTGCCATCTGTCCTGGCCTTTTCTACGATCTGGGGTACATCATCACCGATCGTCTCGCTAAGGCAGGTAGTATGAACAGCAATTATATCAGGCTTATATACTGTAAAAATATTGTTGATAGCCTCAACAAGGTTGGATTGCCCCCCGAAGACTGCACTCCCTTCGGTAAAAGAACTGGTAGCGGCCATTACAGGTTCTTTATAATGGCGGGTCAAAGTACTTCGGTGATAAGAGCAGCAGCCCTGAGAACCATGGCTGTGGGGCAGGCATTTGTGAATACCCAGCGCAGCATACATGGCGCCTATGGGCTGGCATGTCTTAGCCGGATTAACCACAAGCGCTTCGCGCTCCTTAACTTCTTTTGTTGTATGTCGTAATAACACGGTTAATCTCCTTCTTGGTTATTTGATGAACAAGTCACGGGCGAACATGGGGGTTCGTCCCTACTTTGCATAATTTGCAACAATCTGGGGGGTTTTCTGCCAAGGTGCTTTGATCATTTTCCAGACTTTGCTATTTACCATTCGATCTATATCGCGATAAAAATTAATTGCTCCGGAAAATCCTGCATACGGGCCGCTGTAATCGTAGCTATGCAGTTGTTTACAAGGAACTCCCATTTTTTCTATGGCAAATTTTTCCTTGATCCCGGCACAGAAAACATCCGGTTTGTATATTTCGATAAGCTTTTCGCTTTCGTAATGGCTGATGTCATCGATGACCAGTGTGTTCTTGTCCATCTCCTTCATCATCCCCTGGTAATCTTTGAACGGCATGCCTTCAGCCGTAAGTTCGGCTAGCTCTTTCTCAGTTTTGCGAGGTTTATAAAGCTGCGGGTCTTGTTCGACTTTCAGCTCCTCGATATTCCTGCTGTCAGCATCAACCTTGATGGAAGGCAATACCTGTCTGCCTTCATAGTCGTCCCTGTGAGCAAATTCGTACCCGGCTGCCAGCACTTTCATGCCGATCTCCCGGAACAAGTCCTGGTAATGGTGCGCCCTTGACCCACCGACGAATAGCATAGCAGTTTTGTCTTTGCAGCGGCTGGTAATATCCGCTGCTACAGTTTCGACTTTAGACATTTCTTCCGCAATCACTTGCTCCACTTTATCTTTTAGTTTCTGGTCCCCAAAATAGGCAGCGATCTTTCGCAGGGATTTGGAGGTACCACCCGCACCTATGAAGTTGACCTTGATCCATGGGATACCGTATTTCTTTTCCATCATTTCTGCTACGTAATTGATGGAACGATGACACATGACCATGTTCAGGTCAGCTGTATGGGAATTGGCAAAATTGCCGTATGTGGAATTGCCGCTAAAGGTCGCTATCAGCTTGATCCCGCAGCGTTTAAAAAGGTCTTCAAGTACGAATGCATCGCCGCCTATATTGTATTCTCCAAGAAGGTTAACCTTATACTTTTCTGTATGCTCTGTGCCATCCAGCCCGATAACGTGTTTAAATAACTGGTTATTGGCTATATGGTGTCCGGCTGACTGGCTTACACCTTTGTACCCCTCGCAACTGAACCCGAACACGTTGATGCCCAGTTTTTCTTTCATTTCCCTGGCAACAGCATGCACATCGTCACCGATCAGGCCTACCGGACAGGTTGAGAAGATACCGATAGCCTTGGGTTTGAACAGGTTATAAGCTTCCTCGATTGCTTTTTTGAGTTTCTTTTCTCCTCCAAAAACGATGTTCTCGTCCTGCATGTCGGTTGAGAAACAATAGGTCATGTAGTTTTCCTGAGTATCGTTCTCAGGACGAGTCTGGTTACGTCTGGTCAGCCAACTGTAGAACCCGCAGCCGATCGGTCCATGAGTTATATTCAGGATATCTCTTGTAGGTCCGAGCACAACACCTTTACATCCGGCGTAGGTACAGCCGCGTTGGCTTATAATCCCCGGAATTGTACGGACGTTAGAGCCCATTTCCTGCTCTATCTCAGGATCATTAATAACGATCTGCTTAGAACGTTTCTTCATTACTTTTGTTGGATATTTACTTATCAGGTCTTCTTTAACTTTTTCAGGATCAGGGTTAAATTTTTGTCCCATTTTGATCATGTCCTTTCTATTCATCAAGAATTGAATCTCCGGCCTGGCTAGTCCTTACCCGGATAGCATCATTCACCGGCAAGACAAATATCTTCCCGTCACCGGGATTTCCTGTCCGGTTGGTTTCGATAATCGTGCTTACAACCTTGTCCACTAGATGGTCCGGCACAACTACACTGATCAGTCTTTTAGGGATAAGTCGCGGGCCTTGTCCCAGTTGGGAGACAGCTTCTTCATACCCATCTTTGGCCCCGTTAAGTATCCTGTAATCTACCTGTCCTTTACCTCTGCCCAGCACTTTGCCGGTAGCTGTAAAAGAGGAGATATCCGCATCAGCCAGGGCGACTTTGGTCTTATTCATCATGTTCATCCTGATAATTGCCATTACTTCTTTCACTGGATTTCCCTCCTTTTATATCTAATCTTTACCCACAAGTTTCGCGCCTCTTTCCGCGGAAACTTAGTTGGAGTTTTTCATCAGGTTTAATCCCCCTCGTGTTTTCTCCATATCGATGGAGAAAACAATCAGGGTTAGGATTCCTTCACTCCCGAACTAACCGTATAAACCTCATCGACCGGAACAACAAATATCTTGCCATCCCCGAAATTGCCTCTGTCCCCGGTCTTTGCTGTCTCGATAATGGACTTAATCACAAAATCCTTGTCCTTATCAGGCACTACCATGAGCAGCATTTCCTTGGGCAGTTCGTCATAATGGACCTCGCCCACCTTAAGACCTCTTTGCTTCCCTCTACCGAAAACAGATATTTTGGTCACGGACGGATAGCCTGCTTCCATTAGTGCTGCCATTGCAGCGTCTGTCTTTTCCGGTCGTATAATCGCCTTTATCATTAACATTAGAACTTTCCTCCTTTGATTTCTTTTTATCCCCGTAATAACGGGTATTCATATTCTGTAGGGGCAAAGCGCGCTGTGCCCCCCTACCCTAATTTGCAATTCCATGTTTGATCAATAACGCTTCCAACTCATCAGTTGTAAGAGGTTTTGGAATAACAAACATCTTGTTCTGATCAATTGCCTTGGCTAAATTACGATAGTGATCCGCCTGCAGATGCGTCGGTTCAAATTCGATAACGGTTTTACGATTAATCTCTGCTCTCTGTACCATATTGTCGCGCGGAACAAAGTAGATCATCTGCGTACCTAACTGGTCAGCAAGGGCTTGGATCATAGTCTCTTCGTTATCAACATTTCTGCTATTACAGATAAGACCGCCAAGCCTAACCCCGCCTGCATCGGCAAACTTAACAATGCCTTTGCAAATGTTATTGGCAGCATACATAGCCATCATTTCACCAGATACAACAATGTATATTTCCTTCGCCTTCCCTTCCCGGATAGGCATTGCAAACCCGCCGCAGACAACGTCACCCAGGACGTCATAGAAAGAATAATCAAGACATTTATCATCTCCATAGGCGCCGAGCTGTTCCAGAAGATTGATAGAAGTTATTATTCCCCTGCCGGCGCACCCTACACCCGGTTCCGGCCCGCCTGACTCTACACACATCGTTCCGCTGAAACCTGGTTTCAAAACATCATCCAGATCAACGTCTTCACCTTCTTCACGAAGTGTATCCAGTACAGACTTTTGTGCCAGACCTCCCAGCAGTAATCTGGTGGAATCAGCCTTTGGATCACAACCGACTACCATTACCTTCTTGCCCATTTCAGCAAGCCCGGCAACAGTATTCTGCGTTGTAGTTGATTTACCTATTCCGCCTTTTCCGTATATTGCTATTTTTCTCATTATTAGCTCCCTTCCTTTCACAAATCTTTGTTATTCAGCTTCATCTGTCTTAATAACATTTTTCGTGCCATCAAAATATTTGTTTTAGCCATAACGTTTTTTTGATATAAGCACTACAAACGATACATGGAGGTAGGACATGCCCTGCTGAGGGGTTACAGGGATGTAGGAAAGCCAACTCAACTTTTTCCGGGAGAGAAATATGAATATATTTCTAACGGAACAGTGAGTGCGACAGAATATGTTGGCAATGGGAGCAAACTCGTATCCGTTAATGCAGCAAGTTTAAATGGTAAAAACGAATCTTCATTATCGGTAACAACAGCTGATTATTCAAGCACCGCAGTAATGCTGAATTTTATGGACGGACTTAAGTCCCAGGATTATAAAGGAGCGGAAGCATCCTTTATTACAATAACCAAACCGCAAAAAAATCATTACGCCAAGCCGGTATCTTTGTTTATCTATCAAACAAGCAGCAACCCTATTAAATCCGAAATTTCATCGCAATATCGAACCCATATTGATGAGTAACACTTGACGGCTCATAAGCCTGATATTCATAAACATCCGTATACTTAACCTCAAACACAGTGCTCTCTCTAATTGCAGAATACTCATACCAAGGCACAAAATCCATCGAAACACCTTCGAACCAGGCATAATTCAAAGCACTCTGAATTCGCCAGCCCGGCTTATTTCCTAAAATGCCTTCAGGCTCATTGAAATAAGGGTTTGAATACTTGATTTTAATATTTCCACCAAACATTATTTTCAGCGTAACATCCGTTATCAAAGTAAATTTTTCGTTTATATTATACTCAGTGAGAATCCCCAGAGGGACATATTTCCATGAATACACTTCCGTGAACCCCGGCAAAGCTCTCTGCCATTGGCGAAAACCGATACCACCATACACTTTCACATCGAAATCATCAGAGGTAATAATGCTCTTTCCCAGCACTCCGTCAAATGTCAGGAATTCATTAGCCGTTTCTCCTAACGCCGGGACACCGGATTGAGTCGATCCGTCATACTTGGTATTGGCATTAGTAAATTCGAAATTAAATCGCCAATAAATAAGATCATGAGTTTCCGGATTATTAAGACTATTCCATTCTTCATTATATTCCGGTAATCCAAAATAATTACTCACAACTAATCTCATTCCCGGAAGCCACCCTGATTCGGTACTTTTATATGGAAGAACAAGATCTTCTTTATAATCGTAATAATAATTCATGAACGCGACTTCCATATTACCGGGCATTCTTTCTGCCAATACGACAGGAGCACCCAGGATAATAAACGCTAGAATTATTACAAAAGATTTTATATTGCCTTTTGTTGCCATAAATTATATTCCTTTTGCCATACTGATCACTAATTCAAACCAGACTAAAGTTCGTTACAACCCTGGCTCGCAAGCAGTATACTAGACAGGTAGCAAGCACTGTCAATAGACCTTTTAGCTAACAAAATGACACCTATGGAATACTCTCTGCCTTACGACAACTAAACTCACTCATCGTCTCAGAGACTCTCCGTTTTATCCAATGCCCGTCAATTTCAGTGGGGTAAATGAACCGAAGCTCATTCTTATAATTCCAGTCTTCATAACAATTAATTCCCTTGATACGTTCAAATATCGGTGAGCCTGGCAAAGGCAACGGGACATTGAATGATATCTCCTCAAAGGGAAAAGCAAGCGAAAAATCAAAAGTCTTTTCAATCGATTCGATGCTTTCTCCTGGGTAACCGACAATAAAAAAAGCCGAAGTCTTTATCCCTGATTTCTGAAAAAGCCGAATAGCCCGCGTCCCATCTTCTACGGTTACTCCCTTGTTCATTACCTGAAGTGTCTCGTTACTCCCGGATTCCAATCCTAAGTAGACCTTCAGACAACCAGCCTGCCGCATTAGATTAACGATTGTGCTCGTTAAGCCATTTACTCGGGTAAGGCAGGTCCAGGTAATATCAAGTTTTCTGCTAATCAGCGCACTGCAGAATGCCTGCAGGTACTGCAGGTCAAGGGTGAATGAATCGTCTGCAATCCACAACTGGTTGTATCCCCACCTCTTAATATCAATAATTTCATCAAGAACATTCGCTATAGCGCGCTTCCTGAAAACATTTCCAAATATCGGTTTTGAACAAAAATCACAATGATAAGGACAGCCTTTCGTGATCATAATCGACGCTGGTTTATATCCGGTTTTTTTCTCGGAAATATCCTGGTATAGCTTATGGTCGAACCCAGACCTGTCAGGCAAAGGCAATCTATCGATCATTTCAGCATTATAATGGGTCACCGGATTAGAAATGATTAATCCCTTATTGAGAAAAAACAACCCGGGATAATGCACACATTTTGTTCCCAGAAAATTGCGGCTACTCTTAAAGTATTCAGAACAAAACCGGGCAAAAGTGTAATCACACTCACCTCGGAATACAACATCAAACACGCTCAGAAATCGTTCAGGATATATGGTAGGCAACGGCCCCCCGGCAACCAGAAGTGATTCAGGCAGGTGTTTTTTTAGTTCCCTCGCTAATCGGAAAGCGTCATTACTAAGAGTTACCATAACATAAATACCGACAATCCCAGGACGATATGAAATGATTTCCTGAAGGCTCAGTCCAAAATCCTTGAAGGTACAATCACAAATATGGACAGCGAGGCCTTTTTCCTGAATCTGGCTTGAAATAGCAGCAATCCCGAGTGGAAAAAACAAATGGCTATCGTGCGTTTTGTCATAAAAATATGGATATACAAGTACAACAGGTTCACTCATATCCTAGTCTCCGACATAGAGCTTATATTTGACTGAAAGATCCTTCACATTGCTGTTTTTGCAGTTAAGCTCTATTCCGTAACCAGCCCAGCAATGTTCTTTCGTAACTTCTCTCCCCCAAAAAATATTTGCCGGGATCCCGGCCTGAACGTCAAGGGATTTTATAAAAAACTTAATATTATGCTTGCTGCAATAGAAAACAAACGAAGAAAAATAATCGGATATCTTCTGCCAGCCTGAAGGAGGATCACTCACGACCTCATTAATATAAGATTTATCAAAATGCCTGGCACCCAACTCATTAAGTATATAAACTTTTTCCAGGTCCCCACATAACGAGCTAACAGCACATTCTATTGACAGTTCAGAAGTTCCTTTTAAGTCATAGTAAAAGGAAACCTGTGCCATAGGCGTACTCTCTTCAAAAACCGGTTCTATGGTAAGTGCTTTACGAAGATGATACCCAAATCTCAAACATAACTGCTGCAACTTTTTGTTTTTTACCAGCATGTAAAAATCTGTCATTTTTCTCATAAAATAAGCGATAAAAGGAGACCGGTAGCCAGAGATACTCCACGCCATACGAGTATCGAGTAAAAAAACTTTGATAATCCGGTTATTATCGACGACAATTGATTGACAAGACCGTGAAAAAAAAGTTTTCCCGCCTATCGTCATCACCAGCGTTCCAAGTCCCATACCTTCCTGAGTAATATTCATATCATCAAATGAAGCCAGAAGACCTCGTACCAGTCCAAAAGACAAGCCTTCTCCCCGGTATTTGTCATCCGAATAAAAATGGAGTTCCTGCACAGACTTCTCCTCAGATTCTATCGATACTGCAAATTTTTGTTTGATGGAATATTATTGTTATTTTAAAGATAAAAAAAGGAACTAAAAGTAAAACCCCGGAGTTTCCGGGGTTTTACGAAGAAATTATTACTTAAACACTCCGCTCTGAACATGCATAACAATTTCTTTTTGAAGCATGTCGACGGCCTGAGTATCAAGTTCTTTCATCTTTTGCCATAATTCGACGCAATGTTGACAGTTATTCGTACTCTTGGCGTCATTAAGATACTGGTCTAATCTCCAAACACTCGAGGCTTTCTTTGCAAGTTCTTCAACCAAGTCGAAATTTGGGTTATCCATAACTATCCCCCCCTTTGTTTTTTGCAGCATTATAGCATGTCCACAACCGCAAACAAGCCAATAATATTGCCCACCGCATAGGGATTTTATGGATAATAAAGGATATGCCTAATACGAGTATTTATACTTATAGCTACAATAGGCGTATCCTGCATTTTCTACACTTAATTTGTTGAACACCATCCCCAGGATCGGCAGATGTTTATCCTTCAATAATTCCTGCATTCCCTGAATAGCTCGAAGAGAGGTGTTTTTCATATCAACGGTGATAATAATACCATCAACAGTTCTTGCAAAGTCTAAGGTCTCGGAAACCAGGGTGATCGGCGGCGAATCGAGCATGACTATATCAAATTTCTCCCGTAACCGGGTAATCAACTCCTGGATCTTTTTCCCAGCCAGAAGCTCGGCAGGATTGGGAGGGATTACACCGGCAGTAACTATATATACTCCACTTACCGGGTCAATAACAACGATATCCTCAATTTCAACATCTCCAATAAGATAGTCGGTTACTCCCTTGTTACCTGGCATATTAAATACTTTATTGAGCCTTGATCGTCGCAGATCTATATCTACCATCACCACTTTTTTACCCATATTTGTCAGGGATATCGCCAGATTTGAGGAAAGCGTTGTTTTCCCTTCACCGGCAAGCGCACTCGTTACAAGCATCGTGATACAGCGCTTACCCATAATTTCTTTGAACTTGAGATTGGTATAAATCAATCGGACAGCTTCTGCTAAGGGTGACCTGGGATCATTTATCATAAAAAGAGGATTAATATTGCTCTGATTTGGAAGCATCCCAAGCGTATTATAGGGGAGTATATTCTTAACTACTTCTACAGAACCCGGCACGTCATCAATGTATTCGATCAGGTAAGCAACCGAAATCCCGGCTATTAATCCAAGGAGCAGCGTAAGCAATATTACTTTTTTCAGGTTCGGGCTTACAGGCTCATCAGGAGTAATAGCCGGCTCGATAATTTTCACATTGGCAACTTTTCCGGCTTCGTTAATTCGAGCTTCTTCGTAACGGCCAAGCAAACGGGTATATACTTCCGAAGCTAGTTTCTCGTCACGGACTATGCGCGCAAGTTCAATTTCCTTCGGAGGGAGTTTGTTGAGATCAACTGTTATTCTTGCTATTTCTGAGGTTATATTAGCAAGCTGCGCAGTCAAATTAGTTATCTCGTTATTAGTATCTTCAAGAGATTTCATCCATAAAGAATAAAATGGACTTGACTGCGCTATTTTACCGTTGATCTTCGATTCAAGTTGCTGCTTTTGAGCATAAGAGCCTTTAAGTTTTGTCTCAAGGTCCATTTTTGTTGCCTCCACTAGAGACAAACCCTCCAGTTGCGTTGTCGTTTCCTGCTCCAGTGCAACCGTCTGAAGCTTCCTCTTGAAATCAAGAACACTATTCTCCGCTCCTATAACTTTTTCTTTTTGAGTCCGTAGCTGGTTCTCGATGAATACCCTGGCAGAGCTGATCTCTTCCTTATTGAGTTTCTGGTTTTGCTCGGCAAAAGTCAGCGCGACAGTATTAACAACCTCTCTCGCAACAATCGGGTCATGATCTCGATATGATATCGAAATAAGATTGGTATTATTAATGGCCTGCACATTAATAGCCTCGCGAAGAGCTCTAATTTTTAAGGGATTTCCTCTTCCGTCTACAAGTTTGGTATCACGAATTACCTTAGACAGAATAGGCCGCCGCTTTACAAGTTCCAATTGCGTATCAATAGGATCAGACTTACCAATAGTCTCTGACAAAAGGGCACCGACCTCTAAATCACCGAGGAGTCCGGGACCCTTTGTCTCAGTTACGAGAAGCGCGCAATCTGCTTCATAAACAGGCTTAGCCATCGATAAATAAAGAATACCCATAATCACAACCAGCAAGAAGATTGATATGATAACGGTTTTCCTCCGCAAGAAAAACCCCCAGTATTCTAATAACTCCATAAACAAATACTCCTTTCAACCGATATAAGATCGCATTCTTTAGAACTAATTATCTCTCGATATCCTCAAAAGACCCGGATTCTTATTCTCTGCAGGTAGAATGTCTGCTCCATTAGTTTTGTTAATGACCGCATTTATATTCTGTATCCATTTGTTGTTTAATTCTGCCTCGCTCATTTTGTTAACATAAGCATCAACATGAGTAATAGTAAATATCAACTCATCTTCGGAAACTCCAACATAATGGTTATTAATCATCTTCGGAGTCAGAGGACCAAGCTTATTTTGGAGTATCAGCTTTTCGATCCTATCGGCAATAACATGCGCTCGATCAGACGGATTGGCATAGAAAAGAGAATTCTTCCCTTCGTTAAAAGAATCAATAACAGCAGCAAGCTTGATTACCGGAATATTATTTATCATAACAGCCGCACTTTTCTTCTCAGACCGATTAGCAGGAGCGAAAGACACGCTCACCTTATTAGCCTGACCTTCAAGCGGCACATCTACGAATTCACTTTGATTCATTGTTTTGACAACTTCCATAGCACTCGCAGGACTTTGCCCGGCACTAGCAACTGCACTATCCTTGAACGTATCGATCAACACTGCTTTGTTGACAAAAAGCTCACCCAAGTCGAACCCGACAACAAGGCGCGGCTTACTTGTCACTTTACTTCTTCCGATACTTGCACTCTCAATTTCACAAACTGCCAGATTCAAATTAATATTGTTTCCAATATTAATTTTTGAACCGATGTTAATGTCCGTACCGCTTAATTCAGTGAAAAACGAATGCTGCCCGAAATCCCACTTCAACCCAGCCAGCAAACCTTTGAACCAACGCATATTGCCGTCCCCGAAAGAATACACTCCATTCCCTACCCCCATACTCAGGGTACAGTCATTCCCTATCCTTCTGGTAGAAATCAAATAGAATGATTGCAAATCCTCAATTCCCATATTCGAACCACCGATAGCAACTGCCGGTGCATTGGTACTCTCCGCCAAAATCTGGTATTTAAGAGAGACTCCTGCATGTGTGTGTTGATAACGATCAACAACACTAGCAATTCCCATCTGCAAATTCTGGTAAGGATTATAATGAAAAGAGACATTCCCCTGGCTATTCAAATGATACTTTGACCACTTGTTGGTATCTTCCACAATCGCAGCAGAATTATACGCTACGGAAAATTGCCCCTGAGGTTTAAGATATGCCTGAGGCATCTGTATCATTCCGGACGGATCATCAAATGGCTCAGAAGCGTATGAAATCTGGTAGGACAGCATTAAAATAAAACATACTAGAAATAAATATTTTTTTTTCATGAATTTCCCCCCCGCAACATATTTAACTATTCACAACGATCAAACTTCCCTCGTAATTCCTCCTTACATTAATAAGGCCGCACAATCGGCCTGCCTTCAAATTAAAAAAAACATTAAAGACTCCCACTATTCAAGCCTGGATATTACCATTATTTAATATAATGTCAAGATATGTCCATATCTACAATTAATACCTCAAATTACACCGTAAAAACGGTACCTTTGTTCCAACAAAAAAGCTTCTTTCATTTCCCAGGTTTATTCTGTATCTATTAACATTTTTATATATGCTGCACATCCTGCCTTGTATGATAAAAATAATAAGCACTATGTTTAACATAACCCGACAGCTTCATCAGTCACCTGCTTTATCCATTGTTTTCAAGACAATCATATATTCATAGAATGTCCGTAATACCGCATAATGAAATCCGGACCGGCCATCAAGGAACCCTCCTTTAACAATATAGAGCAGGAAAAACATAAGGAACGGACGAAAAGGAAGTGAATAATAAAGCGCTTTACGATGCATGCTCCGAATATGGTAATCTTTTGAGAATAAAGCTTTTACTAAAGAAACGTTTATTTTTTTCTTTTTATCTTCATTTATCTGCCTGGCTTCCAGCATACTATAAGAATTATGCTTCTCAATCCAGTGTGTTACTCCTTTACTGAAAGGATAATGGAGCAAATGTCCCTTTAACAATCCGATATTTCCATCAACAACCGATACCGGGTTCACGAGGCGTTCATACCGCATATGATCTCGTAAAAAAAATCGGATATATAACCGGGAAGCCTGAACATGTTTAATATTCCTGCCCATAAAATAATCACACCGTTCAATAAGAAAAGCCTTGTTTTCACCAGGATTGTTAACAGCAGTTTCGATCGCCTGAACAAGTTCTTCAGACACGCGTTCATCTGCGTTAATATAGAGTATCCACCGGTACTTAAATGGGAGGTTTCTAAGGCCCCAATTAAGATGAGACGACCAGTTATCCAGGACCCGTCGCCTGACCTCTGCTCCATTGTCGCGTGCGATGACGGCTGTACTATCATCAGACCAGGAATCAAAGACATGGATATCGTCAGACCAGTTCACCGAGTTCAGGCAAGCAGGCAGGTTTTTTTCTTCGTTTTTGGTTAAGATCATGACCGATACAGGGATTTTCATTTAAACTCCCTTTTTTTGAGCGGCCTGCACGGATTGCCGGCACAGACCATCCAGGCAGGAATATCTCGTGTAACTACCGACCGGGCACCGACAACTGCGCCTTCACCGACCGTTACACCGGGAGCTATAAAACTTTCAGCACACACCCAGGCATTCCGGCCAATAACAATAGGTTCAGCATAAAGTTGAAATAAAGGATCACTATAATTATGTGTTCCGCAGCAGAGATGTGTGCCTTGCGACACAATAGCTCTTTCGGAGATATGTATCTTGGCCATCGAATAACAGGTGACATCATTTGCAAGACAAGCATAATCGTCCATGACCAGATGCCATGGCGCCCATATTCTGGTCCCGGGATAGACACGGCAGTGGCTTCCGATTTTTGCCCCGAATAATCGCAGGAGCGCACAGCGCCACCTATGAAAAACTCTCGGCGTATATCTGAACAAACAAAAACAGGCAGAATTCCATACCACTCTCCGTGCCCGGTTCCTAAGACTGAAACTTGGCCCGGTATACGAATCAATGCCATGCAATATCTCTTCCATGCCAATCCCCTTTATTCTATAGACTCCAGCAGACTTTCTATGGCTTTATGGATTTCAAAACGCCGATGAAAGCTGTCGACCGCATTCCTACCCATGATTAGTTTTTTCCATCCGGGAATAGTAAGCCACCGCTGAAGAAGCGCGATGGTCCCATCAAGATCATCGCTTTCGATTAATCCGGCATCATCCTGCTTGATCTCCCGCCATATGTTTACCTTATTAGAAATAAGGACCGGTAATCCGCATGCCATGGCTTCAGCAACAACGATACCAAAGTTCTCCTGGTGCGAAGGCAATACAAAAACCTCAGAGGCATAATAGGCGCCCCATTTCAGATCACCGGTTAGCAAGCCTGTCCAGGTAATACGGTTTTCTACTCCGAGCTGGCGTGCGCGTGTAGCGAGTTCTTTTTTCCATCCAACTTGATCCGGCCCTGCTATAACCAATTGAACAGAAGGTTCATTCTGAAAAACCAGAGAGAAAGCATCAATGAGGAGATCGCAGCCCTTCTTCGGATGTATCCTTCCAAGGAACAAAAGTATCTTTTTGCCATGGAGCTCCGGATAATCAGCAAAGAACTTCTTTTTCAAGGTTTCTTTATCTCCCGGGGGGGCTGAAGTACCATAGCTGACCGCCTTTTCATTGCACGAATAAGATCGGAACGACCGTCTTGCCAGCAGGAGTTCTTCTTCACAGGTAAACAGAACAGCCTTGGCATCCTTCAGGACACGTGATTCGGCAAAATGCCAGTAAACCATTTTCTTTAAATGTTTGAGCGGATAATGTTCTTTAAACCACGGGTCCAGCATCCCATGCGTAAATAAATAATAAGGCTTCCCTGAAGCCCGGCATGCTTTCCATACTCCATAGCTGTGATACTGCCAAATACCATGGACAATAATACAATCATAGTTTTTCCCATTATTGATAACCCAAGGAACAAAACGGTTAGAGTACCCATACGTCAGAGTTCCGGGACCAAGCGGATACAGCCGGTAGGGGAAATCTTTTACCCACGAAGCTTGCGGATCGTCAACCGTAGCAACCTCCGTGTTATGTCCGCTGTCCGCCATTATCTTAGCACCCTGAACCAGCGTTTCTACCGGTCCGCCTCCCGCAGGGTTAACTGAAGGTATCACTTGCAAAATATTCATAGAACTCCCTTCTTTCTAAGTTACAAGGAACAGCATTCTTACAATAATTAAGTAATCTTCACATTAACACAATAAAACAACATGGCACTCCCCTGACAGATAATTAACTCGTTACAAGCCGGGATATTCTTCTGCAATAATAGATCAGATTATATTTATAGGTATTTAATAAACGCTTTTTATATCCGGCTACTTCAAATTTTGAAAGAACTCGATTCTTTTCCTCCATATAAACCTGGCTCTGATGGTACTTATTCGAAATTGACTGTCGATGTATACGGAACCGGGCGAGCTCTTTAGGGATATTTCTCAAGGTAGCTCCATAGATAAGCGCATCAGAAAAAAACTCACCATCCCAACAGGTTTTGTTTGTCTCATTGAACATCCCTACGTCAAAAAATACTGCACGTCTCCAAAAAGAGGACTGCTGAGGGATAATACCGATTCCGGATGCCATCATATTGAAATCAACCTTTATAGATTTGTACACTTTTGATCGGGGATTTCTTGTATCATTTCCATATTCATCTATGAATTTAATATCGCCATAGAATATATCAATCTCAGGATGACGCAGGAACAGTTCCGACGCTGTCTCAAACGCACCGGAATTATAAAGATCATCCGAATTAAGATAGGCTAGTATCTCTCCGGTTGATCTCTTAAATCCTTTATTGATAGCATGTGCCGGCCCATTATCAGGCGTCGATTCCCAATAAGCCAGGTGTTTTTCGTATTTTTTTATAATTTCGAGGCTGTTGTCTGTTGACCCTCCGTCGATAATTATATATTCGAGATTAGGGTACTTTTGCCCTATAACCGAATTAATAGTGGCTTCAAGATATTTTCCCTGGTTATAAGATGGCGTTACAATCGATATTTTTGGATAACTCATGAGTATATCACACCTCCTTTCAATGTCTCATTTCGTATAGTTTTTTCAAGCAAAAACACATTTTGTGATTGCGATGAAAAAGATTTCTTCTCCATCGTCATATAAACGGTGAGAAGAACTACGATATAATATGCATCTATTATTTGAACATTCGCGCCAAACGGAGAAAAAAGTATATCCCATAAAAAAGAGAATGATATAAATGCCGCCAAAGGACTGAGCGGTTCGTTCGTAAAATACATTCCGAACAAAACCTTGATAATAAGCACAATAACCGTAAACCAGAATAATGCCCCTAAGAAACCGGCTTCGACCCAAGCCCCGGTAATATGCGAATGGGAAGGGATAAGATTATCTTTATAAATACCGTAATCGTTGATATCATAGCCTTGCCGCCTTAAGTTCACCCACAATTTACGGTACTTCATTCCTTTGTCTTTTGCCCATGAACCATGTCCGATAATCGGCGAATCCTTAATCGCCATCATCGCAGGATATATCTCTTTCCTTCCGCCCAGAATCATAGCAGCCAGTCCGCCCCTGCCCTGCTGGGCTAAGGTTTTGGCTTTCAGGTCATAATTAGTTACAGAATGATCAAGTGCATAACCATACAATACCTTAAATAGATTAAGAAAAAGGAGAACGATAACAACAACCATCCCGGCTTTCTTCCAGCTGAAAGTAGAGATACCACGGTTATGGACAACTATCTGGATGAACAAATATAGTCCAGTAAAGAAAACTATCAGACCTAAAGAACGATACCCTTCAATCAAATGAACAAAAGAAAGAGCTAAAAGAATCAGCGGCCCGGACCATCTTACTTTCTTTACATAAGAATGCTGGCAGAGAGTGACACAGAGCAGTGTAACCGGCAACCCGAACCCGAACTTCCAGACTTGAAAGCGGTTATACTCAGTTGGAAAAAGAAAGAACTCAAGAATTAATCCTGCAACCAGAACTATCGCAAATAGAGTCAGCTGCTTTCTTCTATCGTAAAGAAGAAGATAGAGCGCGCATAAACTTGAAAAGAACATGCTAACTTTAGCCCACCCTCGGGCATAATCCCCGAAAGGAGTTTCTCTAGCAATGTCAGTCACCACCAAAGACAAAAGCCACAGGATACAGAGCATAAGAAGCTGGAAGGGAAATTTCTTAAACGAAAGCCTGTTTCTCTTCGGAAACATATATATAAGATATAAAGACAGAAATAATCCTGAGATATAAAGTTCCCCGACCAGAGAGACTCGAAAGCCTATGAGTAACGGAATAATATATATGATTACAGGAAATTTATTTTCCGGAGCGGTATTCATAATTTACTCTCCTGCACAGGAGCGAGCTTAGCACCCGGATTAACGTTCTTCTTTAAAGAAAAAAGTACAAGCAACCCGGTTTGCTTTACTTTGCTAACGATAATAGCTATCGGCGGCTTATTAACACATTTCGCAAACTCATATAACGTATCTTGTGTAAGTAAAAGCGACTCCTTCATCACAAAGACAGTCATCACTATATCAGCTGACAGAATAGCAAAAGCTACCCCATGAAGGCCCATAAACTTCATAAGCACAATTGCCGCACAAATTGATGAGACCGAGGTAAACAAATACCGTAGAGCAACTCGCTGATGTTTGTTAATTGACAACTGAACCGAAGAACTTACATACCACAAAGCGTTAACCAAAATGGCAAGAAGCATAAGGAGAATAAACGAGTGGTCAGCAGATACCCGACCTCTTGTCCAGAACTGTATAAGGTACTGCCCGGAAAACGAGAGCACAGAGACCATAAAAGCGACCCCCCAGAAAGAAGCTTGAAAAATACGACGGTGAAGATAACGTACCAGCGGTATATTTCCATTTCCGAACGCCATGGAAATCTCAGGGCTAATAGAATTAACCAATATGTTCATCGTCTGAAAAGCCAACCGGGTAACAGTACGTATAGTAGAAAAGATAACTGCCGCGACCGGTCCGAGAACAATATTTATGGCGATAACCATACCCTGAAGCGTAATAATCTGCCCAGCTGGAAAAGCCATGAACCAGAAAGCCGGTTTAACAAATTCTTTGACAATAGATAATCTTGCAGCGCCAAATCCGAAGCTTACCCACGAATACGACCTGCGAAGATTGAGGTACATCCCGACAGCGCCAATAGCCATAACCGAAAAGAAAATCAGGGCAGCATATGGAGGTTGAGCACCATTGATAACAGCAAGGGTTAAAGCGAAAAAGGCAGAAAACCTTATAGTATTGAGAATAAAGATTCCTTTGGCGTATTTTTTTTCAGCCCGGTAAGCGGCAGCCATAAGAACGATTTGCAAACTCACAAGAATTTGAAGCATCAGAAAAAACAGGACAAATTGAATATCATATGCCGACATGATTTTTATATGAAAAACCGGTCCTAGCGGGAACAACTTCATAACCAGCACTGAACACAGTATGATAATCATAGAGATACCCGAAATGAGCACCCAGGAAGATTGGAATACGGACAGAGCTTTTTTCCTCTCGCCACGAGCAACAAGCATAATCATTTCGTTCCCCGCAACACTACCGAACCCGATATCGCTCAAAGATAAATACGAAGGGATAGCACTGAGGACCAACCATTCTCCATAAAGATTAATACCCCAAAAACCAAGAAAAACCGGAACACTGACAATCTGAATTATAATTGTGATAATCTGTCCGAAAGCATTAGCCCCGACCCCGTACATGAGTCGCCGGACGAGTGATTGCTGCTCCGGCACACCGGTCATGTTGCCTTACCATATACAGGAATATTAGCGGAAACCCGGGGTTCTTCAATGTGATCAGTATCTGGTCTATCCAGCAGCTGATTAATAATCAATTCGAACCGGAGAGAGATCTTCTGCCTGTCAAAAGTTTTTTCGGCATATAATCTTCCATTTCTAGCCATGGTATCCCTTAAGGAATTATCCAGTCTTAACCGCTGAGCTGCCGCAAGAAAAGAATCGATATCTTCAGGATAGACAACAATACCTGCCTGGTTCTGTGAAACAATTTTTGCAACAAGGTTCTCTTTGGAAACAGCCAGAAGCAAGGGACGAGCTGCACATAAATAACTCAAGACTTTTGAAGGGACGCAGAATTCACTGGCATCCTTATTAAGGATGGAAATAAGCACATCAGCCGTTGCAAGTACCTCAGGGAAACTATCAAACGGCTGGAAATTAAATATTATAAGGTTATCTAATTGATAATCTACCTTCTTTATTTTTAGCCATTCGGCTCCCATTTTTTCTGAGACAACTATGATACGGACATCTCTATCATTCTTGAAATGTAAGGCGAGCTTAAGAAGCAGCTCGGGATTATGTTTCATACCAAGCGTCCCGGAATAAAGGAAACAGAACTTATTACTGAGCCCATGCTTGCACGCCCATGGATTCGTCTTATCTTTAACAGGAAGTTTTTTTATAACAGCCCAGTTAGGAATTGTAACCACTTTACCCTCGGCTACGTTCCACTTTCTCAATACTTCATTAAAATCTTCAGAAATGGTAACAACAGCTTTTGAACGATGGACGACTTTCATCTCCATTCGCTCCATCCAAAGTGCGATCCATTTGCCCATCATCCCAATCCGCAATGGCAATATCCTTTTTGCAGCTATACTGATAATGTCCTGGAACCAAAAAATCGATTGCACATCACTTTTCTTAGCCCATTTCGAAATTTTTCGTTGGGCAAAAAGCGGCGTAGTCGATGAAATTATCAAATCAGGCTTCCATTTTCTCAACAAAGATACGACTTTATCTCCATAGGTACTCTCTTGGAAAAAACGAAGCAGAAATAATTCTTTTTTCACTTCCTGGCACACTATGTTTTTGACTTTGAATAACGAATGGCGTTTCTTCATCTGTGCATTAGGGCTTTTACAGGATGAAGTATAAATGTAGAGAACTTTGTACCCCTTCTCGCTTAAGCATTCACTCAGATCAAAAGAAAAAGGATGTCCGCCGTAATCATGGACCGCAACACGCAGCTTGTCTGTTTTATTATTTTTTAAGTTATTATTCATACAACCTTTTCCCAAAGCAGTCAGTAGTTCATTTATACATTATATTATAATATTCTACTATTGAATGCGGAATGCATTTTAGCAGAAATATATATTTAAGCAACTACTTTTTTGCAAGTGGAGAAAAAGGCATTTCAGATGTGGTGTCCATGGGATTCAGATTCATGCTGTCCAGGTAATTCAGATTGAAACTGTCCAGTTTTTTGGGGTTGATCTTGCTCCGGCAATCAGCACCCTTCCATCTTGTAATAATGTCGCAGTATTTATTTTCATATCTGCTTTATTCTGCTCACATTAATTTCCCATTTCGGCGTGTCCAGTTTTTCGGGGTAAGATCATTATTTCTTTAATTTAAAGCATTTTTTTATGCAAAAAGCCAGAAAGATAATAATATTTACTGTAATAAAAGAAACCGCAAACAATGGCATTATAATTAAAAAAGAAAACGGCCCGAGTAAATATATAATTACAGTAATTACCAATAAAACTAATAATATTTTTAGTAATAAATAATTATTGCAATCTAATTTCTCTTCTATAAGAAATATTTTTTTCAATTGAATAAAATATCCTTCTATAACAGCTAATGAAATGATTATCGGATTAATAAAATACCACAACAAAGAATATCGATTAAAATGCAACTTAAAATCTCTAAACAAGGTGGTTATATATTCTTTTAGATCTAGGGGTTTGATTGAGTCATAATTGGACCAACCAAATAATAGTAATTGATATAGTAAGAAAATAAATACTAATATGAATAAAATTTTTAGCCATATCACCTTTCTAGATATTATCATTTAAATATATCTCCTTTATTTTTCGTAAAACCGTAGGCTCATAAAACATCCCGCCATGGAAGGTATTAATAATATAGTTATTTATTAACGGATAATTTATTGCTTCTCCTTGAGCAATATTTACAATATCAATCCAACTCCAGATATTGTTCCAATGATCTACATTTATTGGAACTGCAGCTTCCTCATACCGGGCTTTTATATAAGCCAGATTTGTAGCTCCTTTATTTTTTTTTGGAATATTATCATCGGACAACATTCCAGTATATTAATGTCGAGCCTTCGTTTGTTTATGCGAAAACAATTGGCCCCCCAACAATACAATTAACCATTTTTCATCCCGACTTTATTACTCAAATGCTTAAGGAATAAACCTATTGAAAACATAGCAGCTAAAATAATAATAGGAATACCTATAAGACAAAATACTATTGGCCCACTCAGATAAATAAATACTAATCCTCCAATAAAAAATATAAGTTTTACGACCTTTTTTTTAATCGATCTTTTTTTTATATCATCATAAGCTCTTTTAATAATTATTCTTTGAAAAACTACCAGAGCTATCATTAAAGGAAGCATAATATTTGAAAAAATAAAAGCTATTGAAAAATTCTTTAAATCTCCCCAAAAAATACGAGCATACACAGCCAATTCTAATGGCTTAATCGAATCTTCATAATTTGACCATAAATACATTATGAAATGGTAAATAATCAGAGTTATAAAGAAAATTTTCATAAAAAGCATAATTTTTTTTCTGTATCTATGCATTAATATATCTCCTTAATTCTATTTAATATTTGGGTATCACAAAACATACCGCTGCGTGGCACATTTATCTGATAATTTTTGATCAATCAATATCATAGGCGTCATATCAGGCGCCAGGAGTAGGTAATCATTGGCCATTTACGGATATCTCCTTTATTTTTTTGAGGATATCAGTGTAAACTGTAAACATAGCTACATCTAAATATCATGTTAATGGTATTGTTATAGGATTGATTTAATCGATACCATACGATATGTTCTCCGAACAAAATAATAATTATTATCATGATAAAAAATATTTTCGTAGTTACCTGGCAATTCAAAATGTCATCTTTGACTCTATGAAATAGCAAGGAATATTTGTTGTATTTTCGCCAAACGATTTCATTAATTTTTATTAATGACGAAATTACTAAATACATATCTAACATTAAATTAGTCCAAAACAGCAAAGATAAAATAATAACAAATAGCCAAACCGGTTCGAACGCAGATATCAAAAAAATAGAGAGAAAATAAAGAACTATTCTAAACCCTAACTTCTTAGCTCTATCTTTTTTTATTAATTCCAAAGGCTTTCCTTCTAAGCTACTCCATTTTTTAATCTTCTTTATAATCACTATTTTTACCAGAATAACTGACATCATAGCTGGCAAAATAATATCTTGATCAATTAAATCAAAAAAAATTCTCTGATGAAAATATAATTTATATTCATTGATCCTGCTGCTAATATGGTCTACGATACTTACCGATGAAGATAAAAAAACAATAAAATGATAAGTGATAAATGTGAATAATGTCAGTGTAACCATTATAAAGAATAGCTCTCTGATAAATAATTCAATATTTGAATAATTATTTTTTCTAATTATCATGATTATATATTTCCTTTATTTTCTCCAAGATATTATTTTGTAAACAACATTTAGATTTGCACTCTTCCCCAAGTCAGATATTCGCCACAAATAACATATATCAAGAATAAACATGCTATAGCTATTGGCTTTATTCCCTTATAAGGCACAAAAAGGTCATCATATATCTGTTTAATAAGCCTGTGATGGCTTGCCAGGATAACCAAAAACACAATATCAGTAATTATTGCCGGCTTTATAATTACTATTAACGCCAAAAAGCTGATCACAATAGGATCGAGCATAAACAGCAAAAACACCAATACCAATAAAACAACCTGCATCAGTATTTTAAGTGTAGAACTTCTTTCTTTTTTATTATATTCAGGAATAATCAATAAAAACATAGTATATATCTTGATAAAAAAATATGAAAAGATAAAAGGAATAATAAAATCCATCTCAATTGTGTAAAAAAAACCATCAAAATTTTTGTAATCATTAATATGTGAACTGATATATAGCGAAAACCCATCAGTAACTATGCGTGTGATATTAAATGCTAAAACTACTATAATAGTGTTAATTACAATAGACTTTGTATACCTTACAAAAAAAACATTATTAATAGTTTTATTGACCATTTACGTATATCTCCTAGCCATTATTCAGGAATCTTTTTTAAGCTTTTTGAGGCAAGAGGAATCGCCAACAATACAGTAACAGCAACAATAAACGGCAGCACCACAACAAAAAAAACTATAGGTCCACAGAAATAAATTAATAAGAATCCCAGAGTAGCCAGCAATACTTTTAAAGTTAACCGGGCATGATGGTTCGTTAGTTTGTTGCTATCTAGGAAATATCTATTTCCTGTTAGTATAATCTCAAAAATAAACATCGAAATAATTAAGGGAAACAACAGTGATTCCAAAAAAATTTTAAAAAAATGTTGTTTTAAATCGCCAAAAAACACATTAATATATTCCACTATATCAAGAGATTTCGCATCATCATAATTTGACCATAAAAATAACATAATATTAAACAATATAAAATTTATAAAAAATATTTTTACAAAAAATATAACTTCTTTTTTATATCTAGTCATGATTATATATCTCCTTTATTTTTCGTAAAACCGTAGGTTCATAAAACATCCCGCCATGAAGTATCTTTATTCACCGGCATATCTACTATTTACTTTAATATCTGATAAGTTATTTATGATTCAGGCTCTTCGCTTTTCGGTAACAAAAGAAAATGCCTAAACCAATATTAGCTATAGCAAAAAATTTAAAAAAGTCCTGGATAAAAAAGTAAAAAACAATCGGTCCACAAAAATATATAAATATAATAAATATTAATATAAACAAAATAAGTTTGAAAGTAATCCTGTTTTTATTCTTCTTTGAAAGCCCATCTTTGTTCTTTTTAAAAAAATAATTATTTAACAAATCTATTTCTATTATAAATAAAGATATTACCAAAGGAGATAAAAAATCTACTTTTATCTTAATAAAATTAAAAGATGATTTATAATCGCTAATAATAGTTTTTATATAATTAATTAAATCCAATGACGCAGCGCCATCATAGTCAGACCAACTAAAAAGTATTAAATGATATGCAATAAATGTAAATAAAACAAAAAGGAAACCCTTTAACCAAATACGATTTTTAGTTATTTTCATTTAAATACAACTCCTTAACTTTTTTTAGGATCTTAGGATCATAAAACATTCCTGAATGAGACACATTGACTACGTAATTATCGATCAAAGGGTATTTTATTTCTTCTCCTTGAGCGATATTGAGAGTATCAATTCTACTCCAAATATTGTTCCAATGATCTACATTTATTGGAACACGCTGCAGCTTCCTCATACCGGGCTTTTATATAAGCCAGATTTGTAGCTCCTTTATTTTTTTTTGGAATATTATCATCGGACAACATTCCAGTATATTAATGTCTAGCCTTCGTTTGTTTATACGAAAACAATTAGTCCCAACAATAATTAACTATTTTTCGTCCCGGCTTTATTGCTCAAATGCTTAAGGAATAAAGCGATTGAAAACATTGCAGCTAAAATAATAATAGGAATACCTATAAGATAGAATACGATTGGGCCGCAGAAATAAATAAATATATAGCTACAAATAAAAATTAATATCTTTATGATACTACTTTTTTTTGAAGTATTAGAAATATTATTAGAATCTATCTTGATAAATTCTCGGACAAAAAATATTACAGCAATCATCATAGGAAGCAAAATGTTAAAGAATAGTATTATTCCTGAAAATCGTTTAAAATCCCCCCAAAGAATTCGAATATATTCAGCAATATCAAGGGGCTTAATGGAATCATAATTTGACCATAAATACATCATAAAATGATAAATAATCAGCGTTATAAAAAAAAATTTCACAAAAAGTATAATTTCTTTTCTGTATTTATTCATTGATACAACTCCTTAACTTTTTTTAATATTTGGGTATCATAAAACATACCGCTATGTGGCATATTTATCTGATAATTTCCGATCAATGCCATAGATGCCCTGTCAGTCGCCATAAGCAGGCAATCAATGTCTAAATAGCAGTATGTTATTAATTATCGCGACCTCATTAATAATGCTAAAGTGAAAGCTGTAGAAACGAAAAACACTATGTGAATAAGATAAAAACCTTTAACAAACATCCAGATTAATATCATAACTGAAGCCAGATAAATTGGTATCCCCCAAATTATGACAAGTATTCCGATAACTGGAATAGAAATCCCTAAAATAATTGCAAAAAAACCCCTGATAGATTTCTTTGAAATTCTTACAAATAGCGCTTTGTCGTTATTAGCTGTAGGATTATTTGTCTTAAACTTTTTTAAAATAAATGCAAAGGAAATGACAATCAAATATAATTCAGCGAACATAATGCCGTGATTAATGGAATACTTTATACCATCAATGTTTATCAATGATAGGTTTTCTTTAAAAGCTCCGATAAAAGAGGGGTTATTATCTGAGATGCCTAAAGTAAAAAATACAATTCCTAAATAGTATGCAATAGGTACTGCCAGAATCACAGTCATTATATTCCTTATTAAATAAATTATTATTTTTTTTTTAATTAATATAAGTTTAATTATGGAAGATATGTTTAAATTGTCTTTTTCATTGGCCATTTACGTATATCTCCTTTATTTTTTTGAGGATATCAGGATTATATAACATACCTGAATGATAAACATTTATTTGACTATTCATAGCTTCATCGATAGATCCTCCTATAAAATAAGGGCCTACATAAGGATCAATCGTACTATAAATATTATTCCATTTTGTTACATTAGATGGATAAAAATCCTTGTACTTATCTAAATCTGTAAATTTCTTAAAGCCGCTGATTGGAGAACCAAGAGTTACAAAATTATAAATATTTATTTCGTGATGTTCCATCGAGAGTTCATGCAAAACCTCGAATATTATCTGACTCCCTAAGCTATGTGCTATAATATTTAGTTTTTTATCAGGGTCTTTAATATAATGATCATAGGCATCAATTATTTGATTTTTAACGAGATATTTTATTTTTATATACTGGGAACCTGTACTTCTATTCCAGATATTATAATAATCAAGTAATGACCCATATTCAGTATCATCTATTCCGTCATTAACTATTGAATTTTTGTAATTCCATACAATAGGAACCAATGTTTCATTATTATTAGGGAATATCATATCATAAAATTTTTCATTATAATCACCATTTGCTGACGTATCCCTTGCCCCTATGCCATGAACAATTAATGTTACATTTGATTCTCCATAATATTTCAGAGAGTTTATTTCATCATTATAAGATGCTGTAAAAATATTATAATTAGGGACCAAGCTGTCACTTGTTCGTAAGACCCCGGCTGCCAGACTATCGCCTTTTAAGATATCGATTCCCTGATTAGCGGCTTCTGTCCTTAGCTCTATGGCAGGTTTGATAATATTGATCAATCTGGCGGCTTTGTTGTCCGAATAGCTCGTTGCCTCAACAGCATTGGGGTTGACCGTATTAAGATAAAACATGGCTGTCCTAAAATCGCTTTCGTCTATATCTTTTAAGGTCGAATATAGATCTTGATTCCCCAGCAATCCCACAAAATCCCTGATTAGCGATTGACCGGAATCATCCGGTCCATATTTCGCGGCGTCAAAGATATACCCGATATACCGATCTATTTCGTATTTGAAATTGAAATCACTTTTACACATTTCTACGATCAAGCTTCTTAATTTTTCCATATTTCTGCTATAAATTTCCGGTGCATATTTGTATTCATAGTCATTCTCATAATATTTTTTCAGGACCGCCTGTGCCATTATCCCCCATAACTCAGGCTCGAACCCGGAACTCTGGGAGAAATCTTCAAATGCATAGAAGTTTCCGCAGTGATCTAAGACCGTACCTGTTCTTTCGAGCAGCCCCTGCCCGTTCTTCTCCATTACGTCCCAGTCAAAAATCGCGTTCAAAGTATCGCTGCCATCTAACATCGGACTACCTGACAGGCTCAGGGTATTTGTTCCCGCCCCTGTTTTAAACATGGACTTGTTGACAATATCAGTGATTTTTATGGTGCCCATATATGATTGATAAATAGTGACAGGGTCTACATAATTAGTGCTTTTGGTAGTAACCGAACTTGAATTTACCGAATAGTCTTTCAGCAAATCCCCTGTCTGATAACCTTTTTTATTTATATCGGTCAAAAAATCTCCAAACCCGAATTTAGTGTTGTTAAAAACAATCTCCGTACTGATAAGGTTGCCCTGTCTAGGCTGCACCGAAGACACAGCCAGGGTATCCGTACCAACCACGATTGATATTGTTACTTTATCGCCATCTTTTAGATTATTATAATATTTTTTTGCATCAATATAAACATTATTTTCTCCCAGATCAATATCAATGTTATCAACTATTTCAGTCACACCATTGCAAACAAGCAATACCTTGCAGGTAAACGGGCTATTGCTTTTGCATGTAATATTGGCAATGCTCCCTTCGGTTTTGGTTACCAGCGAAGATGCTTTGCAGTCAGTGAATTTATAGACATCACCAATAGCTTTTCCGGCAGTCACATATTTCCTCATAACGCCATCAGTAAGATATCCTTGTTTCTGCAGTCTGCATAAATCGGCATAACTCATATTTATCCCTGGCAGCTTATCGAGGTTGCAGGACAGCTTATCTATGACCGCTACATTATCGGGAAAAATAAGCTTGGACCAACTTATGGTTACGTCTTTGTACCCACTCCTTATCAGAACATCTGCTTTTGAGAATATATTCTTTTCTGCTGTAAAAAAATCAGGCGCAGACAACTTGCTTAACTTGTATATCTGATACAATTCATATAGCGGCACATTAACGATACCAATCCCAGCTTTAACATTCCAGATACTATCCCCTGCGGGAATCTTCATCACTGCATAAAAAAAGCTTTCGTCACCATTAAAAAGATCGCTATCAACAGAAAAGCTATCAGATATCAATCCTCTTGATACCATCGTATCTTTATAAAGATGAGACATATCTTCATAATGCTTCTGAGTCAGAATAGCAAGCACTTCGTCCGTAAGACATCCGGATTTTTCCATCTTTTCCAATTGAAAAAAAGCTAGATATATATTCCTGACTTGGTTCTGGATGTTATATAGTTTATCAATTACTGCTTTGTTGCTCGGACTATAATAGTCAGGGTATGCTATATCCCGATATCCACACTGCTGCAATCTGATCATTTTGTTGGCATATTCAAAATAGGTATAATCAAATTTGTCCTGGTTGTACAGATCAACATAATACGAGAATGGCTTGGTCATTATATGCTTAAATCGTGAAGAATACCCATGCAACAACATATTTATCACATTTTGTTCTGCCATTGTTGTATAATAATCTGTCTCAGCAAAACCTTTATAACCTTTTGCTTTTGTCAACATATCCACCGCTGTCAATATATCGAGATAATCCTTATCCAACTTACCTTGACTCTGAACGTATGTCATTTTGCTAAAAGATTCACTAATTCCTAAAACATATTCGCCATATCCAAACAGCGCATCGATCACAGCAGCCTCATCGGTATTGTACATTTCCTGAACCGTGATACCTTTGTATCCGTTAACTTCTATTTGGTTGATCTTAGTGAGGAGGTCGGCTCTTGTCACAGTAGATGAAATTATCGTTTCTTTATCTATAGTAGGAACTGGAATTGGCGTTGGCACTATTGTCCTCATATCCACTATCTTATTCAGTTCTTCGACATCTTCATCCATTTTTTCCCGATAAAGGGCATTGGACAAGGCCAGTGCTGCCTGGGCACACATATTGACCGTTACGCCTTTCAGCCTGTCATTCATGGGACTATTGCCGCTCAGAAAAACAAGCCTCAGGGTGATGTTGTGTCCTTTGCACACCTTGAAAATATGCTGGTCTCCATAAGGGAAATACCGTTCGTCTTTATGCTCGTAGGTCATAGCCATGACGAAGTCGGTCTGTTTCTCATAATAAGCTGGAAGTTCGATGTCGAAGGTGCTGAGATCGAGCCGAAATATTCCGTCTTTATCCACTGTCAAATAGACGGCGAGTTTCTCATATCCCAGCAGTAGAAGATAGTCTCTCATCTTCTCGCTGATTTCTACCCGGTTGGTACTATATGAAATCGACTTAATGAAACTGCTTAGTATTTCGGTATAGTCAATCTCGGTGGTCAGCCAATTGCGTAAAAGGTGAAAAGTGATCGTATCGGTGGCATAAAAGTACCTGGGAAAAAGTACATAAATTAAGCATAAATACCATAAATGCTAACAACATCGTATAAGCTTGTACCTGTTATTAGCCGGGAATCATGTCATTCTCTTGAAAATACGTAGAATACTGTTTGTCCATAATAAATATATGGCTTATCAGCCAATTCTTGATGAACTTTAGCAGTTCTATTGTCGGCTGAATATCATCATTATTAAAAGCTTTCTGAAAATCTACTATTTCCATAATAAATTTGTCATGTACCAACTTATGTTCTTCGTAGTATGGATAATCATGTTTATGGAGAAAAGTTTCTTCAGTAGAGAAATGATATTTGGTATAGTTCAAAAATTCCGCCAGGACTTTCGACAATGTCTTTTTATTGATCGATTTGTCTACTCCCCGATAAAAATTATTTATTAGTTCAAAAAGCTCTTTGTGTTGTTCATTAATGTTAGCGACGTTCAAGCTATAGGTATCATTCCACACAATAAAATCCATACAAAATACTCCTTTAAAAGCATAAGTATCTTATACCGAAACCAATCAGGCTTTCGTTCTATCTGCCTTAACCCGGATTTTGCAAAGAATTAAGGCTATAAATATTCAGAATAAAAATTAGTTTGAGTATAGATTTAGTTTTATTATCGGTAATTTTTCAAATCATTTAAAACATTTATCTTTAGCACCCTCAATTTGGAGAAAAAAAGGAAGTATCAGTACAAACCGACAAGCTGTCCCTGGTCTAAGATATGACCTTTCATTTCCTTTAACAGAAGATCTTTGGTTGCAGTGTATTCTTCCATACTTAATTCAGCATCAAGGGCATAAAGTGTGAACTGGTACCGATGAACGGTTTTGGAGGAACAAGGGCCGGTATAGCCGACTCTATGGAAATCATTAACTCCCTGACTTACCCCATCTTCAAGAAACTGCTGTTGCGGTATTCCATCTCTCAAACCTCTCAGGCTCACAGGAAGATCAAAAATAATCCAGTGAGTTTTCGGCCCGTCAGGATCATCGATATCCTCACACAGGATAGCAAGCTTTCTCGTACTCTCCGGGAGTGCGGACCATACAAGAGGAGGAGAAGCGTCATCTCCGTCACAGGTATACTTGCGAGGGATTAATTCGCCATTCTCAAAAGCAGTACTGATAAATTCAATATCCATAGTCCCTCCCTGCCATCAATGTTGCGGGGATTATAATACCAGGACCGGGGGATGTCACGCCCGAAGTTACAGGCAAAGTTTGCGTCGATTGTTAGATCTTGTTATTCCTTGTTATAAATTGCGTTGTGGCTTCCAGACAATTTTTCCTGGTTCGACTTCAGCAACAGGTTCTTGGTTGCTATTTGCTTCACTAACCGAGCAATTATTTCGCTGTCTGACATATCCTCTTCTCCATTTTTAGTCTGTGATACCACCTAACGCACCTCCTCTTTCATGATCTAACTATTATCCTAAAGTTGATATATTAACAAAACAATTTATTATATTGTTGAATTATCGCAAATACAGAACAAACTCTTGCATCGATAATTTACATTATTTGAATTATTAATATACATCAAGGAATTGAAAGAGGCCTAATTAATTAATATGTTAATGGCATAGTGTTTAATAGATTAAGCTTTGTGATATACTTATAATTAAATCAATGTACTTTTCGAAAAGTATACATTACTACCCCGCGCTACGCGCGGGGTAGTAATGTTAAAAACCCGAAAACCTTATTGGTTTGGATATAAATTGGAGGTATCTATATGAACTTTGGAGAAATGATTAAGCATTACAGGACAAAAGAGTATTCCAGGGTTAAGGCCTTCGCCCCGCTCAAGTCAAATGAGCTGGCAAAACTGCTCGGCGTAACTCCAGCATTTATTACGAACGTGGAAACAAAAGGACTTAAGTTTTCTGAAGATATTCTTAGAAAATTCGCAGATTTATACAAGATGGATGAGTTGGAATTCGCACAAATACTACTTCAGCGGGAAATAGAGCAATACTCTGATTCACGGTGCAAAAAAACGCTCAAAAATTTCATAAAAATGATCCCTTTATATAAGAAATGCCTCAGCGGTGAGATTAAAATGGAATTAGAAAAGCCAGATAAAATTGACGATATCCACGAGACCCTTAAAGCAATCAACAGGATAGAGGACAAAAATATCCGTGATTTTCTCAAAGCTGATGTGGAATATATCGTGCGTAAACAGAATCTATTCAAGTAGAACATCGCCGAGTGGGCAAGCTTTCTTTTGCATATAGCTTCTTTAATCGTAGTATATTTGTATGCTGCTACCGGGACCTAAATGGTCCGCATTAACAATCTCCGGCGGATCTACATAGAAGAGGTTCCCTGCCTGCGGCAGAAAGGATATGGAGGGATTGTAGAATATTGGTTAAACATCTACTGTGTCATAGGAAAAACTGTCATATACATTTGCGGGTATCAACATCGCAGGTTTTTTTAGTTTTACCATCAAGATATTTTCTCGGAGGATTATCTCAAAGTCGTCACACAACTCTGGGCAATAAACAGATCCTATGATGCCAGTATTACCTGATCGAGAATCACCATAGTAAGTGGATAGTTTATAAAACTTTTCTTCATAACCGATAAATCTTTCATCAGCAACTATCTTAACATATTTTGGTTTCTCAAAAACATAATTTAAAAAAGAGAAAGCTAAAGGTTTATTTAATCTTAAGGTGAATTCAGAGCCTTCCGGCACGTTGGTGCTCCGGATTACTGGGACATGACCACTTCCAGTTATTATTGTTCCGTTAGTTGAGCCCATATCTCTAACAGTATAAATATCATCTCCATTTCTTAATATTTCACAGTGTATATTAGAAATGCCCTTATCCTTAATTTGAGTGTGGTAATCTCCTATTAGGAAATTAGTTGAATATGGGTCTCTTCCTAGCCTTATAACTTGATTCTGTTGCACTTCGAATTTTGTGGTATCTCTGTATTCGCCGTTACTACCAATAATGGTCATGATATGTTTTTCCCCCTGCAATTGAATTCTGAGAAAAACATCCGGCCTTAATTTTACAATTAAAGGATGCTGTCTATTGACTTCCAACCCTGTTATTTCTTCGAAATTAAGGAACTGCTTTATATATTTAAGGATTAGACCTGAATATCCTCCTATTATTTTGCCGCTAAATATAATCATTGAAGGCTCCTGAATCTATTACGTTCATGCATTAATTATAAGATAATTTTTGTATTGTTAGGCATTCTTCTTATTCTACTTTATCGTAAGACTAAGAAAAAGATTGCACTTTCAACGCGACGCCAATTCCTAAATAGAAAAATGGAACAGAGAAAAAGGGGAACAAAAGGTAAAGCATATCAAATTTTAAAGCTAATTACCCGAAGACATAAAGATAT
>QKMY01000052.1 GCA_003242895.1 Candidatus Margulisiibacteriota bacterium | reverse complement strand
TGGAGATGTTTTTTTATGATTACTTGATGCTAGCCTGTTTATTTTTTTAACTCACTAACTATTTCTGTTAACCTTTGCTCTTTATAATTAGAACTACTGCACGGCAGGAATATAACGTTGACAGTAAATTATTTATTGGTTAGTATTTATTTGATCTTTCCCTTGATTGTTTGGAGTATACATAGTGAATAGAGCAATTTCAAAATATCGTAGAATTGTTTTAAGTATATTATTTTTGTTTGCTTTCGCTTCATCAACATTTGGATTCAGCGCTGCAAATGTTGACAAAAATAACTACATGGCTTTTGCCATTGATTACGAAAACAACAACACTGATGTGGATTTTTCTAAGCCGATGAAGGAAAATGATACGCTGGCAAAAAATAGCTCCGATTTAATAGAGCCTCGGTTCACACTCAATAATGAGGAAAAAGACTATATTACAATCTATAGTCCCCTGGACAAATTAATAACAATAAAAGATAAAATCCTTATTAAAGGATTGTTCCTTAAAAACGGCAAGCTGCTGGTTAACGGACAGCCAATCGAAATCAAGGCTGGTAGATTTTACAAACGTGTTGACGTTCCGGAAAATGGAAAAAATCTATTAAGATTCGATTTTATTGATGCTGACAATAGAATTACTACCATATACAGAAGAATTCTATATCTTAAGGCGTTTGATAGCATCTCACTAGAGGAATATCACAACAAATTCGATAACTGTGACCTCAAAGACGTACTCTCTGCTAAAAATGAAGGGAAGTCGCCTTCCCCGCAATATGTCACGAGAGAAAAACTTGCTAAAATATTCGTTCTTATTGAAAAATTAGAATATAACCATGTGAATAATCCGCAATTTATTGACATCCCGGATAATTATGAATATGCAAAATATATTAAAACTGCTGTAAAAAACGGTGTTATGGACGGCTATCCCGACGGAACGTTCAGGCCTCAGGAGTACATTACAAAAGCGCAACTCATTGTGATTTTTTCACGGTTCAATAAGCTGGATATTCCTGTAAAAGAAGGTAAGCTGGTATTTAAAGATATCCTGGCCTATCATTGGGCAGCGAAATATATAAGCGCTGCCATAGAAAATGGTCTGATTAATTCCAGCGACTATTTTTATCCGGATAATCTTGTCACGAATAAAATGCTTGTCGAAATGCTGGCCCGCTCATTACGCGTCAATGAGAAGGCTAATAAACTCTATAACTTTAACGAAGGATACCGATATGCACAAGCTGCTGCTTCCAAAAACATCGATATCGAAAAGACAACTTTACAACTGAAAAAAAAAGCAGAGTTAAAAACTCCTACACCCCTACAAGTTGAAAAAAGACCTGTAAAAAGCAAGGTCCCGGATAATAAGATTGAAGAAAAGCCGATATCAGAAAAAACACCGGGAATAACACATCCGAAAATACCAAGTTCCAGCATCAAAGAAATCAAAATTACCAAGGTTAAGTCAAAAATAGAGAACTTAGACAAAATCGCAGACTATTACCCTAACCTCATATTAACAGCTATAAAAAACAAAGAGATAACTACAAAAGATAAAATATATATCCGAGGTAGAATGAATGGATATCTCAACAATACAGAGATTAAAATAAACGGCGAATTAGTAAGGCTCACGAGGAGTGGCAGGTTCAATCATAAAGTAACCCTTCCGCCGGGAAAATCAGATATAATTCTAACCGTAAATAATATGGACTTCCAATATAGGATATTCAGGCTCAACACCTATAAAGACGTACCACCAAATCACTGGTGCTATACTACAATCAACAAACTCAATACCTTAAAGTATCTTTATGACAGTGAATATTTTTATCCCAACAACTATCTTACGAAAAAAGAACTGGCATATACTTTAAATAAAATATATGGATTACTTGAGACAACTGAACCTGCAAAAAAAATAAGAGATATAGACAATAAAAATCCTTATCAAAATTCTGTAAAAAATGTAGTAGATAATAATATTATGTATCTTGATGCCGAAGGATTCTTTCATCCTGATGATAAGATAAAAAAAGCTGAGGCGATTATCTATTTGAGCAGCCTGTTTACAATAACCGGAAACACGCAAGAAATACCTTATAAAGATGTCCCCCTTGATCATTACGCAATAGATGAAATAACCTATTTCAAAAATCAGGGAGTTATTTCTAATGACGAAAATTTTAATCCTGATAATTACATTACCAAAGCCCAATTTGTCGCGTTAATATCCAAGATACCCCAAATTAACGTAGATATTAATAAAATGGAAAACTGGAAATAAAGATGACCTATGATTTGGCGGTTGACATAGGTACTACAAATATATGTGTCAGCCTGTTCGAAGATAACATCTCTGTATACTCCGAAAAAATAAAAAACAGCTTATCTAAATATGGGACGGATATTATGACTCGTCTTTCCCACTATAAAAACAATGAAATGTTAAAAAAACAATTTCAGGCAGCTTTGTTTTCAGACATTATCTATCTTATCAACTCCTTCAATTGCCATCCGACCAGATTCAGGAATGTATTGATAGCAGGCAATACAGTTATGCTCTATTTCATGATCGAGAAAGATGCCATTCCGCTTGGCAGATATCCTTTCGAAGGATCGATTACTGACAATGATATTGTTCATTTCAAAAAAGCTTTTATAAAACAATTAGGAGCGGTAGAAAACATCACTATCCCTCCGATAATAGGCGGATATGTAGGGGCTGATATGTTCTCGGTTCTCTACTGGATCAATAAAAACATGAGCACCTCAAATTTCATGGTTATCGATCTTGGAACAAATGCCGAATTAGCAATCAAATCAGCAAGTAAATGGTGGGTAGCATCAACGGCAGCAGGTCCGGCGTTTGGATTTCAGGGAAGTAACTTAATAAAAAATGTCGCTGACGGTTTAAGAAGCAATTCGATTTCGAGAGATGGTCAACTGAAAGACACCGATTATCCGGTCTCACAAGCACAAATCAGAAATCTTCAGCTCGCGAAGTCAGCAATATATACAGGAATAGAAACCCTAATTTCCATAAGTAAAATTCCGACAGCCAATATCGACACTATCTATATTGCCGGGGTCTTTGGAAGCCTTTTGACCGCCGATGATATCCTCGAAATTAAATTGATACCGCATATAAAATCAAAAATAATTATAATAGGGAACGCTTCTCTCTCAGGCCTCGAAGAAATGAACAAAAATTATCCTGAGATTAGTTTTTCTATCATAACAGACCACTTGCATTTTGTTGAACTTGCTAATACTGAACAATTTAGTGTAAACTATGTTAAAAATATGAACTTTTAGAGGTATCCACATGATCGAACATCAAATAAGGAATGTCCTTGGCGCATCATTAGAGAAACTAAATATTAGCACTCCCTTAGACCAGATCGTTATTGAGACCCCGAGAAATGAAGAGCATGGAGATTATGCAACAAATGTAGCATTTTCTCTTACAAAAGCACTGAAAAAGTCTCCGGCACTCATCGCGCAGGAAATCTCAACAACGATTAATGATAGCGCTCATTCCAGCATACTTGCAAAGCCAATAAACGGATTTATCAATTTTTTTCTTTCTGACGAATATCTTCATAAAGAAGTAACTTCGATTAACGATAATTACGGCAAATCTGACAAGGGTAAAGGCGAGAGATATCTTATAGAATATGTTTCAGCTAACCCTACCGGGCCACTTCATATCGGGCATGGAAGATGGGCTGCAATTGGGGATAGCCTCGTTAAAATGCTTAAAGAAGTGGGATTCGATGCGCGGTCTGAATTCTACATCAATGATGCAGGTAATCAGATCAACAAATTCCGGGAATCAGTTCTTGCTGCAAAAAAAGGCCAACCGATACCTGAAGACGGTTATCATGGGTCCTACGTTCTTGACCTTGCACATGTTGATCGAGATCCGGTTTTAGCTATGCTTGAAGATCAGGAAAAGACTCTGGAATTGTTTCGTTGTTCTTTTGATAACTGGATAAATGAATCTAGCCTCCACCAAAGAAACCTTGTTTCACAGCTAATCGAAGTGCTCAAACAAAAAAATGTCACCTACGAAAAAGATGGTGCATTATGGTTCAGGAGCACTGATTACGACGATGACAAAGACCGTGTACTGATTAGGGAAAACGGAGAACCGACATACTTTGCTGCGGATATTGCCTATCATTATGACAAATTTCAAAGAGATACCGATCATGCAGTTAATATCTGGGGAGCGGACCACCATGGATATGTACAACGGATGAAAGCAGCGCTCCAGGTTATTCTGGATGAGAAAATCCGTTCTCAGAATAAAACAATAGATGATTATTTTACGGTTATCATAGGCCAGTTGGTAAAATTGTTTCGATCAGGCGAAGAAGTCCGTATGTCTAAACGGACTGGCGATATGATAACGCTACGAGAAGTTATTGACGAAATCGGTGTTGATGCGGCGCGTTATTTTCTCGCGATGAGAAGTAATGACCAGGTACTCGATTTTGATCTCAATCTGGCAAAAGAGCAGTCGAGCAATAATCCGGTCTATTATGTCCAGTACGCCCATGCTAGAATATGCAGCATAATAAGAAAAGTTGAAAATTATTCTGCAGATACTGCGCTGAATCGACTTCTCGAAGCTGAGGAAAGAAAATTATTAGTAAAATTAATTCGATTTCCAGGCCTGCTTCAAAAAGCAGCCAGAGATTATTCTCCCTATATGCTCACACAATATATGGAAGAACTTGCAACGACCTTCCACGCTTTCTACCAACGATGTAAAGTGATCGGCGATGACGCAGCAATTATGGACCAAAGGCTCACGTACATTGAGAAAGCAAGTGTGATAATCAAAAAAGGATTAAATCTGATCGGGGTTGATGCTCCGCAGAGCATGTAAGTCTATGAGAAAAAAAACAAAACAAATAGCAATCGGTAATGTCTTTATTGGCGATGAAAATAAAATCGCAGTTCAATCGATGACCAATACCAATACTGAAGATTATGAGGCCACGTTACAGCAAGTTAAACGGCTTGTCGAGTCCGGTTGCGAAATTATCAGGGTGAGTTTTCCAAGCGATAGATCAGTCGGGCTCATACCTGAATACAAAAAAATGTTTACGGTGCCACTCGTTGCTGATATACATTTTGATCACACCTTAGCTATTAAAGCTATCGAAGCTGGAGTTGATAAGATAAGGATTAATCCAGGCAATATTGGTTCTGACGAAAAGGTCAGAAAGGTTATACATGCTGCGCGTAGCCATAACATACCGATAAGGATAGGAGTAAACGGCGGCTCGCTTCCTTCCAATATTGACCAGAATCGTGATCTATTACCAGTAACTATTGCCGCGATAAAATACATAGAATTCTTTCATAACGAAAAGTTCTACGATATCATTATTTCCGTAAAAATGAGCGATGTAACCACAACAATAAAAGCGTACCAGGAAATATCGAGCTACTGTAATTATCCATTGCATGTCGGAATCACCGAAGCCGGAACGAAACACTACGGTATCGTTAAGTCGTCAGTCGGCATAGGCGCAATACTATCGCAAGGAATAGGCGACACCATACGAGTCAGTTTGACAGGTGACCCGGTACAGGAAGTGTCTGTTGCCCAAAATATCTTGAAATCACTGGGACTGAGAAAGTTCGGACCGGAAATAATAGCCTGTCCTACCTGCTCAAGGACAAAAGTAAATCTTGAAGAAATCGCACTTCTCGTCGAAGAAAAAACAAAAAGATTAACGACACCGATTACCATAGCCGTTATGGGATGTGCAGTTAACGGTCCGGGAGAAGCGAAACACGCGGACATTGGAGTAGCCTGCGGTCAAGGAGAAGGTCTGCTTTTTAGGAAGGGCGAAATCGTAAAGAAAGTCCCCGAAAAACAAATCGTTGACGAGTTGCTCCAATTAATTGATACAATAGCCAAAGAATATGAGAATACTTAGTGACAATGGGTACAGAAATCAAAAGAATTTTAATAGAGCAAGAAGTAGCAGAACATCCTTCTGTTCGGAGAATTGTTTCACAATTTAATACCCTTGAGTTCCAGTATATCGACACACTTGATAGTCGCACCTTAAAAAATGAAAATGATTACAAAAACACTCTGGTCCTTGCGAAACAGCGAGGGAAATTCGTGTCAAAATGTCCTGGAACTATGGGGCATATCTGCTGTAATTATTATGTTGTTCACAATGGCATGAATTGCATCTATGATTGTACCTATTGTTTCCTTAAATTTTATAATAATAATCCGTTTTTATGCATCTACGTCAATAAAGAAGATCTTTTCAAGGAAATCGATGAGTTGCAAGCGTCGGGTCATGTCCGACATATACGGATTGGAACAGGAGAATTCACCGACAGCCTGGCATTAGATCACATTACCCAGGAAAGCATGGATATCATTCCTTATTTTTTAAAAAATCCTTTAATCTTCGTTGAATTAAAGACGAAAAGTAATAATATAGAAAACTTGAGACGCTTCAAACCTACGGCAGGAAACATCGTTATCGGATGGTCCGTAAATACAGAAAAGGTCATTCAGGGAGAGGAACATTATGCTTCGAACCTCGAAGCCCGGCTACAAGCTGCAAGTGAATGCGCTAAAATGGGCTATAAAATTGCCTTCCATTTTGATCCGATAATCCATTATGAAAACTGGGAAAATGAATATCGGGAGGTAGTCGATAAAATCTTTCAATATGTCAGCCCCGATAAGATTTCATGGATAAGCCTGGGTACCCTTAGGTACCACAAAAGTTTGAAAAATGAAATTATCTCAAAATTTCCCGAATCAACTATAATCTATAATGAAACTATTTACGGAAAAGATGATAAGGTACGATATTTCAAACCTATCCGAGTAAAAATATACCGGACATTGAGATCACATATTATGAAGTACTCAAAAGATGTTCCACTCTACCTCTGTATGGAATTACCGGACGTTTGGGAAAAAGTATTCGGTTATTGTCCTGACTATACAAATAAACACGATATCTTATTTGCCAGATAACTAATATATCTTTTTGGTTAGAGTAAAAATTTCCGAAGGCATATTAATTATCTATTTTTCAAATTCAGAATATATTCTTTCTTCTTCTCCGCATATTCTTTTTTATCTTCCACGGTTGGTGCTGTTACCGCTGAATTTGATGAATTGTGATTATCGGAATCATTATGATAGTAATGATATGAATATGGAGCATCACCACGGACAATATAGCCTTGACGATAATATAAACCATACGGCGAATACATGTAATTATGTCGCAAATACACTACCTGCTCTTCGATCGGCTGCTTTTCAGTATGCATATTATCCCATTGCTGGTTTAAGCTAGTTAACCGATCTTTAGCTTGCGAAACTTCCAGGTCAAGTCTTTTTACCTTTTTTTCTAAATACTGTACTTTTTTGTATTGTTTTGCAAATTCAGGATCATTTTCATCGTAATCCTTTTCGGAATAAAACTCATCGATATGTTGTTCTATCTGTTTCCGTTTCTGCTTAATTTCATTGATTTCGGTTGTCAATTGTTGTATTTCAAGCAACATTTCCTCTTCTTTTTTATTATATTTATAAGCGACCTTCTCATTATTGTTCTGCCCAATTCCCCTATCATTTATTGGAACCGAGAAGCCGATCCCTACAGTGAACGTCCAACTGTTAAAATTCTGGGATTTATCGAAAAATATTTTCGGTAAAAATTGCTTTTGATAAATAGCATCAAGGAAAAGCCCTTCAGCTACATCAATTTTTGCACCAGCAAGGAAATGAGTTCCAAATTTAGTGTCCGTTTCCAATTCTCCATAAATATTGTCTTCTACGTCATAGAAATAAGCGCCAATTCCGCCGCCTATATAAGGACGTATAGGTAATCCAAACGGAATATTGTAAATTATCGACCCGGTTAAGGGGGTTATCCCTAACGTTAAATCGGTTCCGATATCAGCATCTTTATGGCTTATATCACTATAATGCCCTAGCCCTGCACGAACTTCTAATCCATTAGCAGCCATAAATCCAAGATAACCATTTATTTGAAAATTTGCGCCAAAGGTCTCACGAACTTTTTGATCTTCAGGATTGAGCATTCCCATGTTTAGGGCCATTTCAAATCGCGGACCGGCGTATACATCAGAAATTGTGCCACAGAGCGCAAAAGCTATAGCAAAAATTATTATTATTCTATTCATAGTAAGTTCCCCTTCTTTTGATAACAAGTTCGAAATTAGAGCTATTCTCTCTATTACATTCAACAATTCCGCAACTCAAAAAGTTCCCGGTATAATGTAATACGTGCTGACTTTTATTCAATCACCAGCTAATAAAGAATAAACCCGTACAGAGGACGGCTCGTCCACCTATTATCAATTATATACCAATTGTCTCTGACGGTTAAGAACCGTAATTAAAACAGTGCGTGAAAATTAATGAGTTTATTGATTCGATCAGAATCCAGCTTCTCCTGATATTCCCAGTACAGTAGGATTTGCTCAGATTTTTACCTATACTATAATCTCAGACATCTCGGCGTCCTATAGTTACCTCTACAGGCATACCGATCTTGAGGATTCCGGATTTATTAATTACGTCAATTTTAACTTCATAAACAAGCGTGGTACGAGTCTCTTTGGTGAGAATAGTTTTAGGGGTAAATTCAGCTTCTGAGGCGATCCAAGATATGTTCCCGGTAATTGTTGATGGTAATCCATCAACATGTATGTAGGCAGGTTGCCCAAGTTTTATCCCGGACAACTGTTCAAGTGGAACATATATGTGGACCTCGATATTTCTAAGGTCTGCAAGCTCAACTAAGGGTGTCCCGGGATTAACCAACTCGCCTTCATTATGGTACTTGTTCGTTATCGTTCCATTGATAGGCGAGCGGACAATAGCGTCCCCTACCTGTATATCAATTAGATCGATGGCAGTTTTGGATTGCTGTATCCTATTCAGAGCTATTCGATAATTGACCCGCAACGAATCGACCTGAGCTTGAAGTGACTTTACCTGTGACAAAAGTTGATCACGTTGCTGTGTTGTAGCAGCACCTTCTTTAACCAGTGCTGCCGTCTTTTCCAACTGTTCCTTGTTGTAGTTAAGTTGTGCCTCAATTTGTCTGATCTGGGCATTCGTTGATTGCACGTTAAGGTTAGATTCCTGGATTTTCTCTTGCTGCTGCTTACGTTGCACTGTAATATTCTCTGTGTCTATGGTTACCAGCACTTGACCGGTTGCTACGATATCGCCCTCATGGACTGTCACCGAAGCAATCGTGCCCATTAATTTCGATGACAACTTAATCTTAGTAGCTTCAATCTGTCCATCATAGGTATCAGCCCGACGTGGATTACAACTCTGTACTAATAACAGTAATAACAAAAAAACAAACCAAAACCCAACCTTAATATAAGATCTCATAGAGACAACCTCCATTCACAAATATTCTTTCCGCTCAAGGAATCAATCTCTGTAGTTTTTAAAGCTATTTTGACCATCTCCATTTTTTTCTGCGCCATTGTGTTATATTGTCTGACAACTATGTTATAAAAAGACGATATCTGGTTTCGAGCATTAGCTTCTTGCTGATCAAATGACATTATACGGGCAAACCCTTAAACGCTTCAGCGGAATTTGCCTTCGACATCAGAATAACATTTTACGGCATGCACTTTATCACATCCAAGATTCAGGCGTCAAATATGATTATATATTAATATTACATCCATACAATATTATTGATATACAGACTTTTCTAGCCTATAATAAAAGCACACTATACTAAACAATTATTTCGCAACATATATAATATCAAAAGGAGTATCTCCGGTTATGAAGGAAAACAAATACGTAACAGCATTTATTGCGATTTCTTTCATTCTTCTCATTGTGGTTTCATTTTATATTTGGCATTCAAGCAAAATTACGGAAAAACAGACTAAAGCCAAAACACATGTCAACACAGGATTACCTGTTCCGGTCAAAGAATACTATCAACTCTACAGCAATTATAAAAGCTTCAATTTTTCTGATACTACCGATGAAAAGTTCAAAGAATATATGGGCAATAGGTTTAAACGGATCTTTATGCCGCCATTGTTAGATGATTACCTAAGTTTCCTTAATAACGGATCAATCAATTCAGATTATTATCCCAGCTTCTTCGAGTTCGAAAAAAGCCCAAGAATCCTTCATTATAGTTACAAAAATGGAGTCTGCACCGTCTTCATTCAAAAATATCTGGAACTAAGTGCAGGCTGGGCATCGATGGAAGGTGCAATTAATCTCGATACTATAGCCAAAGACCTTAAAATCAATAATATCACGCAGGATGAGATTAATCGAAAACTTAATGATAACAGTGACAAGTCAAACCTTGTTCTTAAATTAGATATCTACGAAAAAGATACCTTCCAAATTATCAGCATCGTTAATCCGCCGCTTGTCAGCAGCATGAATAGAGAGTATCTATCCACAACAATGAATTTTAACCAGGCTCTTGATAAGAATTAATTACTGATTAAGTTCATCACAGTTTTTCCCGAATTCTGAGAATCCAACAAACAAAGTAACCGTGATTACCTCTTTAGGTTGTTAACGATTCGCATACATATTCCTTGACAAAACAAAGATAAAGCAATAAATAACATCAGAAATTCAGAATGCAAAATTGACCCATCGGGGAATAAAATGTATAGCAGATTTAACATTAATCATAAGGAAAAAGGCTATTATTTCAAAGAAGTGGCACAAAAAATATATTCGTACCAGGCGCATAAGGATAGGAAATCCATACCATTACACATCTCGTTCTAGAGGAGTTCAATTATGATAAGCTACATTACCAGTAAAATACCCGGAAAAAGCGTAGCAAAAAACAGCATTATTAATTTGTCGACAAAGATAGCCTTGCTGTTCATTACACTAGGCTATATTGCTTATACATCCCGACATTTAAGTCAGACAGATCTAGGTATATTCGCAGCTATGTTCGTTTTTTACTCATTGCTGGGTCTGGTCGGAGGTTTGGGATTGAACACGATGGCACTTCGATTGATCCCAGAATTACAAGCAAAAAAAGAACAAGGAAAGATATCCGACATTGTCAAAATAACCGTAGCAATCTCTGCTCTTGCTACATTTATTATCGCTTTGATCGGAATTCTTTTTGACTATCAGATATCGATGATATTTTTAAAATCCCCTGTATACTCAAACTATATTGACTGGATAATTATTAATAGTTTTTTCTATGCGATTTTTGATAGAATGATACTCATTTATCAGTCTTTCCAAAGCTTTACAACAATGTCCGTATTAAATGTTATAACTAACATTTCTCAAAGAATAATCGCTGCGATATTGATGATTTTAGGATACGGGCTGCAAGGTATCATGGTGGGATTTCTAATCGGCACACTCCTCGGGTTAATCTGGTCAATAATTGATCTGCGTTCATACTTGTTCGGCAAATACAACAAATACCCGGCAATGGATTTCATCAAAATCTCTTTCCCATATTACGGTCAAGGAATTATGAGGTTTATATTTACCCAGGCCGATCAGGCATTGATCGCTTTCATGTTCTCTCCTGACAAATTGGCCATTTACTTTATCGCAAAAAAAATAATAAATCTCATAACCCTTGTTTTTGAAGCTCTTTATGATACGGTGGTGCCTAAACTGGCAGAAATCAAATCCCGTGGCATTGAAGTTTTCAGGGCAAATCTGGATAAAGTATCAAGCATACTCATTTTTCTGGTGGTTATTGGAATATCACTGGTATTTCTCAATTCAAAACTATTCATGTACCTGCTAGGCGGCGAGAAATTCATAGAATATTACTATCTTTTGAATATCCTGGCTTTATCTATTGTTTCCTATATGCTGTATACGGTATCAATTACCGGTGTATATCTCTACAACGAACCAAACGATGTATTTAAATTATCTTTTTATGTAGGAATTACCACAGTCTCACTTGAAATCATATTCGGCATGACATTCGGACTCATTGGCTTTTCTATTGCGCAGACTTTAGGATACCTGGTCGGGATAACAGTTATCAGGTTGAAATACAAGGAAACGTCGATAGAATATGCCTGGAATAAAGACTTACTCCACGTAGCGTTAATTAGCTGCGGACTTATTCTAGGGTACTATATCAATACCTACTGGTTTTCAATAGGATTTAGCATTCTTTCATGCATAAAAATAACACTTATCAACTTCGTCATGATAATCTTAGCAATCGGATTTTATCTAATAAAAAACAAGGCTTTTTTATTGAATATTAAAAAAACGTAGACCACAAAAAAGGGGAAAGAAATGAGGACAAAAAGTTTCATTCAAGATGTAATATGCAAAAATCCAATAAAAATGTCGTTTTCGCGATTGGGAAAAAAAGATTACTGGAAAAACCTTCATCAAAACCAACTAATCCATCATTCTGAGCGTTCTACCATTGAACGGTTCCAGCTAGACAAGCTGAAAAAGTTGTTATATGTAGCACAGAAAGCGCCCTATTATAATGTGTTCATTAAAAACCTAAAGAAACCTATAGAGAACATAACGATTACCGACTTAAAAAAATTCCCGATTCTGACAAAGGAGATTATTCGCAGCGAAGGAAGAAACATGCTCACGAATAATCAAAAAAAACTCATCCCGATAACAACCAGCGGGTCGACCGGAACACCTCTGCTTTTTTATCAGGACACTGACTATCAAAAGCATGTCTGGTCAACTAATATGATTATCAATGAAATGTGCGGCTGGTATTATGGTGCACGACTGGCCAGAATATGGGGCTGCATGCCAAAAACCAGCAAATTGTTACTCAACTGCAAAGACTATATCCAAAACACCAGATTCTATAATATAGCCGAGCTCTCTGAAAAAAAAATAGAAGCCTATCATCTCGATATGTCAAAATTCAAACCTGAAATTATCAGTTCATATACTTCTTCTATCTATTTAATCGCGAAATATCTTGAGGCAAGAAAGATTAAACCAAATTATCCGAAAATAGCAATCTCGACTTCCTGCGAAACCCTCTACCCGCATATGAGGAGGACCATCGAAGGGGTATTCGGAGTAAAAATATTCGATCGATACGGCAGCCGTGAAGTCAACGGTATCGCAAGTGAATGCGAGGCACATTCCGGTCTCCATATCTTCGTGGAAAACGTAGTAGTTGAGTGTCTGGACCCGATAACCGGAGAAGAGGTCATTGATAAGCCGGGAGAAATTATTGTTACTGATCTTAATAACTATGGAATGCCTTTTATACGCTACCGCGTTGGAGATGTCGGGATCGCAACAAAACAAATCTGTAGTTGTGGAAGGAATTCTCTTATGTTCAAACAGATTATGGGAAGAGATACCGACTTCCTTACCTTAAAAAACGGGTCGGTTTACGACGTCGATCATTTCACACATAAATTCTTTGACATCCAGGGAGTCAAAGAATTCCAGTTCTGCCAGGACACCATCGAAACATTCACGATATCAATTGTTACGGATAATTCCAATAACCAGCAAATCATTGATAAAGTAAAAAAAGAAATATCAGATGTACTGGGCCATGGATCATCGTTAGATGTTAAAGTTGTTGATTCAATACCAAAACCGGCAAACGGTAAATACCGTTACTTCATATCAAAAGTGTCCCCGGATAAAATATGGCAACAAGTGAGCTGCGAGCAACGGAATTAGAAAATAAACTATCATTTTGAAATATATAATAAACTTCAACGATATAATAATAGACTAAATATTTCAGGCAAGGATTTTTGAGTGAAAAACAAAGTCATCTCTATACCAGAGGAACCTACTCATATTGTATTTAATAAGCAGAGCATCGGAATACCTGATGATCAATATACTGATAATATCAACAAAATAAAGTCTTTCATTAATGAACAGCTATGGGTAAAAGCTCTTGACGAAATAAAATATTTACTCAATGACCTGATAACCATTGCACATCAGGATATACCGCAGATTAAAGATATAGCAAGGATTATAGAAGAATATACAATCGCCAATGAATCAAATAAACGAATTAATACCCAATTAAATAATATTGATAAACTACTCAGTAACAACAAACACAAAATAGCTCAGAATTTAAAGCCATTAGTTAATCATTTTGAACGGCAACTCAATATATGGAAATCCTATCATGCCCGAACAACTGCCGGAATTTCCACTAATGTTTCCATTCATTTTGCTAATAATGTTATGGACAATGAACAGACTGTTCTTAATGATATTTTGAAGCGTAAAGAAGTATATGACGATGTGTTCAGAAATATCTTTCGCCGTTCGGATATTTCAATAGATAACATGAGAATAATCAATGCTTCTTATTTTTCGGAAGGCGGATTTAAACGAGTATACCGGATCTCCTGTATCCTTGATACAGGGTATCATTTTACTTTCCTGGTAAAAGTAGTTAAAAAAGATGTGGCTTTTTCTGACACAGGGCACAAATATGATATTGAATATGCTAGTAAATATATTGAAATTGCCCACCAGGCAAGGGAAATCGACCTGTTCTTACACCTGCCGATAGGAGGCTTATACCAGGCGAAAGATAATGATAAACAGCAAAGGATTGTCTACACAGAAGCATTGCTACCATCAATTGCCAGCGAACCTGCCAAAGAAATAAAAGGAAGAATAACTGTTGCTGCATATCTTCGTTACTGGACTGCCTTTAATGAAAAAATATTTTTTGATGATCCTAATAATCGGAATGTGGTCATTCAGGTAATAGGAGATAAATACAAATGCACGGTTATTGATCTCGACAATATAGACTTTGACAAAACATTCTATCCTTATTCATTCTCCGAGCCGTTTATATTAAACGGCTTTTCTTACGCAGATCTGGCAATGGGAATTGTGGATGCCTTGGATAAAAACAAAGCCATGGATTTTGCTCAATCAATAAAACATGTACTCGATATATTAGGGGATAAAAAACATGCCACTGATTTCTGGGAATATTTTCTCGTAACTAAAGAAGAAGGTCCCTATGAAGCCCGCCCAAAAAAATCGGATAATAAAGTAAATATTATAGTCAACGGAATAGATGCAAAAATAAGTGAAGATACAACCCTTCTGGAATTACTCCAGGATTCTTACGTTGATATTAATGAAACGATAATAAAAATTAACGGAAAACCCATCGATATTAGCAATCCTAATAACAGAGAATATATATTATCGTCTTACTTAGCCCATGGAGACGAAATCTCTTTCCATCATAGATATACAGAATTAATAACCTGAAGTAATTCATATAATCATTTTTACATTTTAGAGATATTCTGATCAATCACTATTCCCATCGGATCCTGGGATTATTAGCGAGATTGAACAAGCACTAGAAAAGATATAAACTAATCTATAGAATTAAGTTTAAATAAAAATACTTTTTTGGAAAAGAATTAAAGGAGGATCTAAAATGAAAATTGCGAACAACATTACCGAACTCATTGGGAATACCCCATTAGTCAAAATCAGCAAATTAAACAAAGACGGAAAAGCAGAAATCGTTGCCAAACTTGAGTACTTTAACCCAGGATCGAGCGTTAAAGACAGGATCGGGGTTGCTATGATTGAAGACGCGGAAAAAAAAGGATTACTTAAACCCGATACTACAATAATCGAACCGACAAGCGGAAATACCGGAATAGCACTGGCTTTTGTAGCGGCAACCAAAGGATATCGGCTAATCCTTACAATGCCTGAAACGATGAGTATCGAACGAAGAAAAATGCTCAAGGCACTTGGCGCCGAGTTGGTATTGACCGAAGGTACCAAAGGAATGAAAGGCGCGATTGCCAAAGCGGAAGAACTAGCAATGCAAATACCAAACTCGTTTATTCCCCAGCAGTTCCAGAACCCGGCCAATCCTGAAATACATCGGAAGACAACAGCAGAAGAAATCTGGAGAGATACTGATGGCAAAATAGATATTTTCATCGGAGGAGTAGGGACCGGTGGTACTATCACCGGTGTTGGAGAAGTTCTCAAAAGCAAAAACAAAAACGTCCGGATTGTGGCAGTGGAGCCGGAGAGTTCCCCTGTAATTTCAGGTGGCACACCCGGACCACACAAAATACAAGGAATTGGCGCCGGATTCATTCCTCAGATATTGAATACATCAATAATTGATGAAATTATAAAAGTGAAAGATTCAGATGCCGGAACAACAGCCAGGCGACTCGGAAAAGAGGAAGGAATTCTTGTCGGCATATCATCGGGAGCTGCGCTTTGGTCTGCACTTGAAGTGGCAAAAAGATCGGAAAACAGCGGCAAACGTATTGTCGTAATTTTACCTGATGCTGGTGAGCGGTACCTTAGCACATGGCTTTTCGAAGAGGCTGCACTTTGATTAAATACAAGGTTGGGAGAAGAGCATGGATTTTGATACGCTGATTCTGCATAATGGAAATGAAATTGATGAACAAACAGGGGCGATGAGCATCCCTATCCAGACTGCTTCCACCTATAGGCAAAAGGACATCGACTGCAAGCAGGACTACTATTATTCTCGCTCCGAAAACCCTACAAGAAGTGCCTTAGAAAAAACCATGGCCATCTTGGAAAAAGGGAAAAACGCTTTTGCTTTTTCATCCGGAATGGCAGCGGTATCAGCGGCACTCCTGGCTCTACTGAAAACGAATGACCACATTATCCTCTCCCGGGATATTTATGGCGGCACCTATCGTCTGATAACAGAATTCCTGACGAAATACGGTATTTCCCACTCCTTCGTGGATACCTGCAATCTCCAAGAAATCAAAAATGCAATCCGGCAGGAAACCAAGGTACTATTCTTAGAATCACCTTCGAATCCGCTACTCAGGATCGTCGACCTTGTCGGAGCAGCTAAGATAGCCCAAGAGAACAACCTGATCACTATGATAGATAACACGTTCATGTCGCCCTATCTCTTAAACCCTCTTGATTATGGCATAAACATAAGTATCCATAGTGCAACCAAATTCCTTGGAGGCCATAGCGATTTGATTGCCGGGATTGTTGTGACTGACTGCACACAGCTCGGGGAGAAAGTCTACTTCGTACAGAATTCGCTTGGAGCAGTTCTCGGGCCTCAGGACTGCTGGCTTCTCTTAAGGGGCATTAAGACCCTCTCGGCAAGAATGACAATCCAAGAACGATCGGCAACTGTAATTGCACAATGGCTCCAAACCCAACCATGGGTCAAAGAAGTATACTATCCCGGATTAGCCAGCCATCCCGGACATGATATCTTAAAAGCACAAGCACGCGGGTTTGGAGCTGTAGTATCATTCAAAACTACTACAGAACAAATCGCACAGGATATAATGAAAAAAGCCAAACTATGGACTGTTGCCGTAAGCCTTGGAGGGGTTGAATCTATCCTATCTTATCCATGCAGAATGTCCCACGCGTCAATCCCTCCGGAACAGCGAAGAAAGCTGGGAATAACAAATGATCTGATACGGCTCTCGGTTGGTCTTGAGAACAAAGATGATCTAATCAAAGACCTTACCAACTAAGCCATTCTCCCTCTGATCCAGAATAATCCATTATGCAAATGTCCATGCTCGATTTTATTAAAGCCGCTGAGATGGAACAGACATATTAATTCTGAGGGTTTTCTAAGATACCCCCAGAACTGACCGGGGTTATAGGCATTACAGGCTGCCAGTATATCCTTGACCAATTCTTTGGCAAGCAATCTATAGGACTTCCTGTTATATCTCCTTGTAGCTATTAATATAAAATCTTTTATCCCGGAAGCTATAATTTTATTTAAAAAATATAAAAGCTCTTTATCACTAAAGACATAATCAACATATACCATGTAAGCCAAGTCATAATTGCATTGAGTGGGCTGAGAAAAACATTGAGGAAAATACCCGTGGAATAGTTTTGTCGTGCTGTAACCATCCAGAAACTTACAAGCTTTTTCGGAAGGCTCTATCGCGGTAATGTCCCTTCCGACTTTTCCAAGGAGATACTCTACATACCCAATCCCGCACCCAATGGATAATATGGAAGTATGAACCTGGGTATTCTGGAGAATAAATTCCGCAACTTCTCTTTTTTCTTCTCTCCATTCCCAAGGCAATTCCTGAAATGACAGGTATCTCGAAAAAAAACTCGTATAAAACTTATCGTAAAAGGAATTATCTGCAATATTGTTACGATCTAATGTTGTAAAATCCGCAAACTTTATAGTGAACCATTCCTTAAGATACATCTTCTTCATTGAAATTAATCCCTTCAATTAAAAAAAATCCTTTGACTACGAGTACCTAACCGGACTGCCTCTCCCATAGTACTTCAGATTTTACTTTCGATATAATAAATTGTACTTTTCCTGACAGTAATAACGGTATATTATCAACATAATTTGCATTATTTATTATCGCTTACTAAACCCTGACTGATCTTAGTCAAAGAGGCATCAAATTGCAAGGGACGAAAATTGTCCATTATTACGATGTTTAAAGTAAAGTCTCCCATAATTATTGTCCCCACAAATAGAGTAAGTATCTCCAAGTTTGCCGATATTTATTGAGAAGTACAACGATATCGTATACTTCTAAAACTAGGCAGCATGTTCGTGTGGAATATTAACCGATCGCAGGTTCCCTATCGCCCAGCCGGCAACTTCATTTAGAGAGGGATGGATAACCATAGATCTATCAAGAGGAAGGAAGGTCCCGGCACCCGGACAGGCTTTTAACAGCTTGTCTGCAGTTACTCCCCGGCCTCTTTTTTGGATGAGCCCTTCGCAGGTATAGCCTGCATTCATCAAATAAACAAAGGGCTGAACAAGCAATGCTGCTTCCGGGCCTATCGCGTGAGCACCGAGGATCTTATACGACCTGTCAATTATCAGCTTGAAGTACCCGTCGTCATAATCTCCCGGTTCAAGCCCCATAGCAAACCCTTTAGCAACTGAAGAATAATTGTTTTCAGCAACATAGATTTTGTGACCTTTGGCTATCGCCTCTTCTTCCGTCATCCCGACATGCCCAATTTGGGGATCAGAAAAAACCGCCCAGGGAACTGAAGAGTAATCAACCGCGATTTTTTTGGTTCCGAACATATTCTGCATGCAAATTGACGCTTCCATGTTGGCCTTATGCCGGAATTGATATTTTCCATTCGCATCGCCAAATGCCCAGATATTCTGTTTCGAAGTTTCAAGGTATTCATTTGTCACAATCCAGCCATTATTGTCCGTGTGAACTCCGGTTTTATTAACATTGAGCACATCAGCATTTGATCTTAGACCAGCTGCAATAAATATCTCTTCTGCTTCCAGTTCAATTCTTTCAGCTGTCAGGGTATCTTCTACGGTAACAACCTTCATTCCCTCTTCAATTCTGGCACTCACCGCCCGATACGTCGTAAATACGTTCATACCTCGAACAATGAACTGCTCTTCCAGTTTCCGGCTGATCAACTCCTCTTCCGTCGAGACGAGTCGCGGTTTCATCTCAACAATAGTAATATCCGTGCCAAAGGCTGATAAAATGTGAGCAAACTCAACGGCAATAGTTCCCCCACCGATAAGTATCAAACTATTCCACGGGGAACGAGGGAACTTGTCACCGAAAAACGTCTCGTAGGTCACATAGCCAACCTGTTCAATGCCTTCAATATAAGGAATAACCGGTCTAGCCCCGCTCGTCAAAAGAATCTTTTTCCCTACAAACTCTTCGGAATAATCTCCTTTTGCATTGGTTCTTACTTTCATTCGATATTCGTCGGTAAACTCGCCAACTCCCCGGTAAACGGTTAAGTTTTCTATCGAAGACAAACTCTCGTTCATGGCTTTACTCTCATCAATTTGCGACCACATCCGTTGAGCTATCAGATCCCAGTCATATTCCTTAATCTCGAAGCTAAGACCAATTTTTTTTGCCCGCTCTTCCTGCCGGATTATGTCTGCCGGTTCAGTGAGTATCTTGGATGGAATACATCCTCTCGTCAAACAGGTACCACCCATCTTCCCACTCTCGATTAAAGCACACTCAAGTCCCTGATCAATGCCCTCGCTCAACACCGTCAAGCCCACCCCGCTTCCAACAACAATGAGATCATAGATTTTCATAATATCAACCTTTCAGTTTCAAGCATGGACCCATTAAAAATTAATAATTTTTGGCTATTATAATGAGCGGCTGCTCAAAATCAAGGTTAAAAATAATCGGCAAGAGTGATCATTTTCATACTCCTATTTCATTCAAGCGATAATCATTATTTCTATAGTTGCAGACTATTCAATTAAGCGATTTCGCCATTAGATTTTCTTGACAAACGTAATCGGGTTCATTGCTGCGGGAGTTGTTTCCGGGTCAAAAAAGATGTCCACTTCTTTCTTCCCGGACCTAAGTCCGGAGGTACTTAAAGTGGACACTCGCTAGCTACCCGGCATTATAGTCGATCTTATCCCGCTGTCAATCAACTGTTATTTTCTGCGAATATCGAAAAAAAGTATCTCTGCCACTACCTTTGAATGACTAAGTTCTGTACACCGTTTTCTTCGAATTCATTTTCGTATTTTTCAGTTAGCGGCAGACGCAAAATTAATTTTTCTTCAAGAGATAAGGCAGAGAACTTTTTGAGCGTGAATTGGTTACGTAGCTCATTATTTACCATTTCGTCAGTCAAATGATCCCAGAACGCATCATGTTGAAACCTATCGATTATCGGACAGAGTTCCTCGTCATAGGCTTGTTCGCCCGGCAAGTTTTCACTGCACGGAATTCCCACATCACGCTGATAGTCTCTCGTAGACAACAGCACGTATTTTTGTAATTCAGCCATGTCCTCATACAGTTGATCCGGAGCAAAACCGTCACAAACAAACGTTGCAACATAGAGCATCTTAGTTAATGTAAAGCATTGTTCCTTCGTAAGCTTAAGATCCATTTATAACTCCTTTTGTTTCCCAATTTATTATAAACTCAGATAATTCTTCTATACTTTCCACTAAGAATATAATTATTATATATTTCGAGAGGACTCCTGATCGAATAGCACTTTAATTAATCCACTTCTCTTTCCTAATGCCCATGTTTCCCGTGACTGCTATGCTTCCCAGGTTTCCAGGTTTCTTTACCCTTATGGTCCTTAATGATTACTTCACGGCGGGTAGTCTTATCGACAACAATTACGTCTGCCCCGCCTTTCAGTTCTTTGAATTCCCTTGATCCCGGCTTGATGCCCATCTCGTGCGCCAAAACGCCCCACCCTCTACCGTGACGCCGCCGGACAATCTCACGAACTGGCCTTTTCGTCATTTTTGAAAGTTTCACGGCCATATAAACATCAGCAGGATCCAGCTTCTCTACAATTATCAGATTGTGGACTTCTCGCTTCGGAACTCCGTAAGTTACGTTCATTCTCGTAGAAAACGAATCGATATCACCTCGAGCGTTGTGATTAAGGTTATTTAAAGAAAACTCCAGTTCGCTGTCAGCTGACCTTGAGTTAAACTGAAAACCAAGTTGAAGTTCGGCACAGGCACAACTCCCTGTAACAATACAAAATGATAATGCAATAATTGCCTTTTTCATAATGCTCCCCTTTTCATAGAATATATTTAAATTATAAGTTATAGAATTGAGTAAAACAACTTCACATTATGGCTGGAGAGCCTATACCATCTAACTTTAAGCCCAGGCATCATCAAATTATTTTTTATAAAAAAACCTCTAATTATTACCTGGCAATTACCAGGATACAATTTTTTACAGATTGCTTAATAAAGAATAACTATTACTCTCGTGTTATAATTTTAATATACCTGCTTGTATTAAAGAGAAAGCTATAAGATTAAGGAGATGATGATTCTGTATCATTTGAGTGCCGTCGAAAAAGTTTATCTAAGGCAAAGTACCAGAGAACTGATCTATCCTCAAGAAAAAATCCCGGTTATCGAGGTACAGAATGTTGTTGAACTTGGCAAGCTAACGGTCCTCCGCTTTCTGGAATGGGTTATCGCTCATCCGGAAGGAGTCATAGCGCTTCCCACAGGCAAATCACCGGAATATTTTATTAAATACCTCCATCACTATAAAGCCCATTGGAATGACCAGGGAGTCCAGCTCGACTTAAAATCGAATGGAATTGACAACCTTCACTTCCCGGACACTACCAGGCTAAAATTCATTCAAATCGACGAGTTCTATCCGATCGATCCCTGCCAGCATAACAGTTTTAATTATTATGTACGGAATTACTATCTTCCTTTACTCGGAATTACACAAGTGAACGCATTGTTAATTGATAGTTCCAAAATCGGGCTATTGTCAAAAACAAACTATCACCGGATTTTTCCAAAGGGTAACGTCGATCTTCTGCTCAGAGAACGGGAACCGCGAAATAAACTCGAAATACTTCAGAAACAGGCTATCCTGGAGGCCGACAACTATTGTCTCGATTACGAAAAAAAGATACGTTCATGGGGCGGTATAGGATTCTTCCTCGGCGGTATCGGTCCTGACGGCCATATCGCATTTAATATTAAAGGATCAGATTATTCTAGCAGGACAAGATTACTAGCTCTCAACTATGAAAGTGCAGCTGCTGCTGCGGCTGACCTGGGCGGGATTGAGACAGCGCGGAACAAAGCTGTCATCACAATAGGACTGGGAACCATAATAGAGAATAAGGATATTACAGCTATTATAATAGCTTCAGGTGAAGCGAAGTCAGTCATGGTTGCCAGTGCAGTCCAAAACCGGCAGCACCCGGACTATCCAGCAGCTATATTACAGGACCGGACTAACGCCCGCTTCTATCTGACCAAAGGAGCTGCATCCCGGCTGCAAGCCAGAGAAATTGAGGACCTCAAAGTTATCCCGACAGGAACTGCCAACCAGCACCTTATTGATGATATACTCATTACTGTTTCTTTAAACTGCGGAAAGAAACTCGATGATCTCAAGATCGAGGACCTGCGCAGTCATCTGCAGGGAAAAGCATTACTGGAAAAACTGGAACCCGCAAATATTGATCATCTATTACAGGGAACAAAAGCTGCAATTATCAGAAAGATACAGAGAGGCCTTCATTTGCCGCAGGGAAAAACAATCCTCCATACTTCACCTCATCATGATGACATTATGTTATCATATTTGCCCGCCATGAATTACCTGGCGCATACCAATACTAACTTCTCCGCCTATTTGACCAGTGGCTTCAATGCGTTGTCGAACCATTTCGTGGAAGACCTGTTAATCAAAGTTGACCGGGTCTACACGAACGACGAGTTGGATCTCCTGTTTAATCATCACGAACGTGTTATTCTGGAGCAGTTCACTTCGGCTTATAAAAGCAATGATTATGAAAAAATGCATGCAGTGGAAGAGCTGCTTTTCGTTAAAACAATTATCCGATGTTTTACCATTACCGATATTGATCATGTTCATGTAAAGATCAGGGAACTGCGTACGTATTTCCATAACGCGTATCCCGGACAGAAAGATCCGCATGATATACAGATATTCAAGGGAGCTATCAGGGAAACTGAGTCTGACAGAAAGTGGAATATCATTGGGGTTCCCAATTACAATATTCATCATATGCGCCTGCATTTTTATACCGGAGACCTCTTCACTCCTGCTCCAACTATTGATGAGGATGCACTCCCGGTTTATGAACTTATGGAGTCTATAAACCCTGATTTCGTCACAGTTGCTTTTGATCCCGAAGGGAGTGGCCCGGATACTCATTATAAAGTATTGCAGATTATAGCCCAGGCTATTCGTATGGCACCGGACAAAAAGCCATTGTTCTGGGGTTACCGGAATATCTGGTACCGGTTCACCCCGGCAGAGGCCACTACCTTTATCCCTGTCCAAAATGCAGATCTGCTTGAAATGCAAAAAATGTTCCTGAGTTGTTTTTCATCACAAAAGAACGCATCCTTCCCGAGTTATGAGTATGATGGTCCTTTTTCTGGCTTAGCTGTCAAAATACAGGCTGAGCAGAAGAATATCATCACCCAATTGCTGGGTGATGATTATTACAAAAACGAGGCTTTCACCGATGTTCAGAGCAATATCTTAAAAACCACCCGGGGATTTGTTTTTCTCAAAGAAATGGATGTAGATCAATTCTTACATTCTGCCCGCGAATTACAAAAAAGCACTGAATTGCTAGATGAAACACTTACCTGATGGGATGATCATAGGCCAGCTCCATGAATTAGAGGTGAAGGGTATAAGATACTTCCGGGAAAGAATTCGGGCGAAAAAGGCAAACAAGATTGTCGGATACGACGAACATCCCGGTATAATTAGCGGTAACACAGATGAGTTTTCTTATTAGCAAATTAGTTTAATTATATGTCCCCTTTATTTAATACGTCGGAACAAACAGTTCGAAATATGCTTGCGGATGTGCGCATGCCGGGCAGGATTTTGGTGCTTCTTCCCCGAAATGATGGTACCCACAATTCCGGCATTTCCATTCAACTGACACTGACCTACGAAACACTTGTTTTTCTTCCAGATTTTGTAATAAGTTCAGGTATCTCTTTTCGTGCTGATTTTCCACTTCCGCAATCCGGTCAAATTGGGTAGCAACTTCAGGGAACCCTTCTTCCCTCGCAATGCTTGCAGCATCAACATATAACATAGTCCATTCCAAATGCTCTCCTGCCGCTGCGTCCCTAAGATTATTATCGGTTGAGGTAATGACTCCCGCAGGATACGTACCATTTATTTCTACCATGCCCCCTTCTAAAAAACGGTAGAACCTCTGGGCGTGCTCTTTTTCGTTATCGGCAGTTTCCAGAAAAACTGCCGCGATTTGTTCGTACCCTTCTTTTACTGCAACCCCGGCAGCATAAGTATACCTGTTCCTTGCTTGCGACTCCCCTGCAAATGCAGTAAGTAGAATTCGTTCGGTCTTAGTACCTTTAAGGCTTTTCATACAGCACCTCCCAGATAGCTTTGGCTCAAATCGGGGGTACTTTAAAGGACGCCGATGGTTATGTCAATGTGACTTGCCCTGTACTAATAGACAATCACTTAAAACCCGGTAAGGTTCTGAAGATTAAGGTATTTCATCGTCGTACTTTTTGCACCAACCGGAACATCAGTGACATATCCCAGTACAACACCGAATTCTGTTCCGTTATAGCCTGCAACTATCAGATCGTACGTCCCCTCTTCAAGAAATGGGATGACAAAGGTCATGTCATCATTAACCTTTGCACTGTTAATGCTATCTGAAAATAACAGGTTATTTGCACTTACCTGGCTCAGATCAAACGTGTTAACCCTGTAGGCATAAATAACAAGATCAGAGTAACTGTTTATCCCCTGGACAGAGCCTTTGATATCCCCGGCCTGATTGTTAACTATGAGCCTGATCGTTGGTTTGAGTATATACCTTTCATTGCCGGCAATTTTGGTCCCTGTTTTGGTGAGTGATTTTCTCAGGTCGAAATCAGCGGTAATATCAACGCTTCCATTGATTGGAACAGTAAATGTCCCGGTTGCTTTATATCCGGTATTTACTCCACTGGGTATAAATAAAGGTTTCTTTTCACCACTAGTAAGTTCGACATAACATCCACTGTTTTCTGATGTTATTTGATCCGAGCCCCCGGTATCCAGGACAAACCTGATCTGACCATACTCTCCGGCAGGCAACGTTGAATTACCAAGGAGGGCAGATTTCCCTTCTCGCAGCTGCGATAAATTATAGGTCATAGGATGATCCAAAACTTTCCAAGTTACCCATTGTCCGTTATGATTGACCTCTATTCCCGACACAGTAACGTAAACACCGGAAATATCCAGAGAATCCACCGGGGCATCGGTGATATTAATCCGCAACCGACCTTCTTCAGTGCTACTAAATTGATACATGTTCTGGCAACCCACCAAAAATAACAAAGCCAGGAAGACAAGAAACAGACCCGGTTCTTTATAATGAAACATACAATACTCTCCTTTATTATGATTTATTTTATTGATACAAATGGAATCAAAATAAGTTCCTGGAAAAATCAATGAGTTAGAGAGATTTCAATATTTCCTGCACGGTTTTATCTTTGGTTATTTTGTAGAGAGTTGCTAGTATTTTTTTCGCTTGGACAGGCTGTTTGGCTTTTATGTAACTATGCCCTAACAAATAATATGCTTCTATATAGGTGCTGTCTTCTTTTAGTACTTCGTTAAAACAATCTATAGCCTTCGCATATTCTTTTTCTTTGTGATATGAGAACCCTAACCAGAAGAGAGTTTCTGAGTTTTTCCCATTGCTGAGGAGTATTCTATGCAGGTATTTCCGGGCACTGGCATACTGATCTTTGTTTATGCAGGTTTGCGCTTCGGACAGTAAATACGAGACATAAGAAGAATTCTTATTGGGAAACTGGTTTCCGATAGGTAATGAATAGGACACACCCAGGAATGAGACCTTATTGGCATAGCGATTGTCATCATCTGTCGAATTATCAACACTAAAAATATATCCGGCCTTTAGCATAAAATTATGCCAGAAGCTGTAATCTATCTGGTAGCTTTGTACACTGATTTCGTCATGCCTTCGAGGGGATGGATAATCCAGAAACTCAAGATCTATTTTTGATGTGAACGACAGCTCGTTTGATGGATAGAATACTGCCGTCACGTTATATCCATGTCCTTTGCTGGCATATGACTCCGTTCTTGAGGTATTGTTTATCAGCTTCGTTCCCACGGCACCCATAAGCCAAGGAAATAACTGCCAGGTGAAAGTACCATAATATTCGTTCGAAATTAAACTTTCATTGGAGTCATAGAATGTGTTTTTGTAATTAAACGATAGGGCTAATGCAGAATAGGGCCCTAACTGGTAATATAGGGTTGGGTCCATAGACATCTGGAGGTAATCATGCTGAGAATAGAGGGAGTCTTTATTCAACCCGGAAGCAAAAGAAATACCAGCTTTCATTTCCGGCGCAAGCAAATATTCTCCATATATTTCCAGATTATTTGAACGTTGAAAACTATTACCTTTTTGCACCAAACAAGAATATAAATAGGTTCCTTCCAGGTAAATATCCGGATTAAGATAAGAAGCCAAAACTATAGAGAACTCGGTCCTTGACGGAATTCCGGAGGTTATATTGCGGGAAGCCATATAGGTTGTGCTGTTAGCTCCGCTGTCTAGGATCAAGGCAGGTTTAATGAGTACATCCGGATATATTGATATAGGAATAATGAGAATAAGGAAAATACAAGACAAGAAAGCAATTCTATTCATTGTTTGAGAAAAATCCCGAGAGCTGTATCGTCCCTTTTGCGGATATGGCACGTCAGCTCTCTATTACTCTATCATATCCTGTGAGACCTAACGAAGTCTACGGCTGTGTACAGTGATTGCTCGTGGTTTGATTTCCCGGTCTGATTTATTCCTTACCTCTTTCGGCCTCCCTACCCGAGTTTCGCCCTTTTCGCTTCGTTCCATGACCCGGTCCATCTTTCTCAGCTGATCTTTGGTCATTACTTTTCTCATATCCATAATCGCATCCACTTTTTTCTCCAAGAGATCGTCTCGCAATTCGTTCAGTGTTTTGGTAAACATTTTTATTTTTTCCTTGTCAGGTTCGGCGCTCGTCATCTCCTTCTTAAGTATTTGTTCATTTTCTGATATTTTAGTTTTAAGTGATTCCATTGTTCTTGTATGTTCTAACTGCTGATCTCTGAGTTTTTTTACCTGAGGATGTGTCAAATCCAGTTTGTCGATCAGATTTTCAACCGAGGCATAAAGCGTTGATCCATACAAAACTATTATAATAATAAAAATAAAAAGTAGTTTCATGATTATTCCCTCCTATAATTTTATACAATCGACCGACTAAAAAGTTCCCGGCAACTTTACATCTTCTACTAAAGGTTCATCTGTATAGGTAGACTGCATCAGATCATTGATATATAAGTTCGTTTCTTTATACATAATAAGTTCTTTTGTTCCTGTGAATAATGCAAAGACAACCAGAGCAAGACTGGCTGCCAAAGCAAAACCTTTTTTGGTCCTAAATGAAAATAACTCTTGAATATACTGAAAGTAGTTCTTTGACTGCTCTCTCGATTCCAATGTTGTCCTTACCCTCTCCCATATTTCTGCTGGATGATTATCCAAGGTTATGGATTTCAGCTCAGGACGTATATACCCGTTATAAAGAATACTGTCTCGCTTCTTGAATTTCATATTGGCCCACCTCCTTTATATAGCTATCGAGAAGCTGTTTTCTTCCCCGGTTTATTCTCGACCTGACTGTCCCTATGTTTACACAAAGCTGTTCTGCAATTTCCTCATATGACAGGTCTTCGATATCCCGCAAAATTACACAAATCCTATATTCCGGCTTAAGCTGCTTTAATGCTTTTTGTATAGGGGGAATATCTTCTTCAACCACATATTCACTAGTATCTGAGCTATGATGAAAAAATAGCTGAGGTAATCTGATAAAAAAAGACCGTTTTTTGTTCAAATAATTAATAGCGTGGTTCGTCGCTATACGATAAAGCCATGTCGTGAACTTGTTACCCGGAACATACACTTTCCGGTTTTCATAGATTTTCACATAAATATCATGAGTAAGATCTTTCGTTTCCTCACGGTCCAGAACCATTTTATAGATGATAGAGTATACGTACCCTTGTGTCAGGTCATAGATAGTTTTGAAGGCATCAGAGTCGCCTTGCTGAAATGCTCGGATAACATGTAGCTCAGGCTCGATATTCATAAAATGTCCACCTTTATAGATAATACAAATTACCGCTAAAAATAGTTCCCGTTACTTGGAACTATTTTGTCGGATATTTAGAAAATATTTTGGAGAAATTATTGCGGGTTGATGATTTACTTCTAATTTCATAGGATTTATCGTGAATATGGCAAACGAAAACATCAGCTTATTTCAGCTCACCATTCGGTTCTTTTTAATATCGAGGGATTATTTCTTTAAATGTTTTATTTCTTGTTGGAGTTTTAGTATCTGTGCATTGCACTTCGTTGATTCATCAAACTTTTCTTTTTGTAATTGCATTATTTTAACTTGCAACTCAGATAATTTATCAGTTAGATCTCTTGCAATGACATGCAAATTGTTATCATTAGGGTATAATCTTATCAGATCGGTTGCTACTTGAAGTAAGGCCATTAATTCTTTTTTCATACTTTAATTTTATAATAATTTTTTGTATTTATCAAATAGTTCTTTACCTAATTTTGTCAATTACTTTGATCCCAGCAAGTGTTTAGCTGGAATTCACACATATTTATAGCTATGGCTCCCTGATAATGATATTAAGGGATGACATGCGATTGCCCTGCTGCACTATCCTGACACTTCAAATCGGGAATAGTTCGATTCTATGCAGGCAAAAAAACGTTCTTAAAAAAAAACTGCGATATACCGGCTTATTCTTCATAAAAACCTGAAAGTTTGTTCGCTCAAGTCGAGCTGGTAGAATTTTATTGATTATAAAGGTCAAATTAATTACATTTATGTAGATATATCCATGTTAAAAATACTAATTTGTATAACTTTCATATATCGATGCAATACCAGATTGCCACTCAATATCGATTTACCCTAACAAAAAAGCATTTACAACAACCTGGCACAAAATTTGTTATATATCATATATGGAATTCAGCATAGCACGTTGTTTTTCTATATTTTCTTGCAAACATAACTATTCGATTCTTCAATGTGGTTTTTTTTAAGATTTCCGAGAGTAATTATAGCTATTTCTGTATGTTCAGTTAAATTAAGAGCACAACAAAATATTGACTTAAATATCGATTAAAAAGGAGATTTCAGGGATGTTGAATTATATAAAGGGCTTGAGGATAAAGGATCAACTGTTGCTTACTATCGGCATATTTTCACTGGCGTTTCTGGTATTCGGGATATATTCATATACTACACTGAACAAGGTAAAGGTTAACGGTCCTATCTATACAAACATTGTACTGGGAAAAGATCTAATAGCCGATATCCTGCCTCCTCCGGAATATATTATCGAAGCCTATCTTGTCGTACTTGAAATGCTAAATAATAATGACGAGGAAGAATTAAAAATCCTGTTGGAAAAAAGCAAGCAATTGAAGATAGATTATGATGTCAGGCATGAATACTGGATAAATAAAGATAGATATTCTTTCTGGACTAATCCGTTTGCGCCTAAAGAAATGAAAGATGATATGGTGCTTCATGCGTATGATCCGGCAATTGAATTCTTTAGTATTCGGGACAGTAAGTTTATTCCGGCTATCCTTGAAGGAAATAAAGACAGAGCTTCTGAACTGGCAATGGGTATCCTAAAGAAAAAATACCAGGAGCATCGCGGGTACGTCGATAAAGTCGTCGCAGCAGCTACTGACATGAACAGCAAGCTGGAAAAAGACACAACAGGCATTATATCTCAGCGTACCTTCTTACTAATCACTATCGCAGTAGCCGGTTTTCTAGTTACGATAATATTTGCATTGATTATAATAAGTTCTTTGTCGGCACCTATCAATACGATCGTAGAAGCACTGAAGAAGATATCAAGAGGCGAACTGGATGTAATCCTTGACGGCAAAAACAATAATGAAGTAGGCCAGATAAACACGAGTATCAATACCATGGTTGGAGATTTAAAGAACCTTATCAAAAACGTTAAGGAGCTTGCCTTAACCATTACCGAAAAGTTCCAGGATCTATCCACAATGCACCGGGAAAGCGCAACAGGGGTAGAGCAGATAACCCTGGCAATCACTTCAGTAGCCGAATCAGCAGGTAGACAGGTTACTGATCTCAGTTACGTTAAGGCTGATCTTGGCGAGAAAATGGGAATTATCAATAAGGTCGCACAGGGTGCGGATAAGCAGGTGGCAGATATCAGCAAGGCTGTTAAAAATATAAATGAAAATAACGAAGCTATTTCCGGCCTCTATAACGAAGCGAAAAAAGAAAGTGACGAAATAAAGAACGCAAAAATGATCACTGAACAAATGGCCCGCGCCATAGAGCAGGTCTCGATAGAAGCCAACAACGTTTCGCAGAACTCCGAAAAAACAGCCCGCATCGCCGCTAACGGCGAAACAATTGTTATAAATGCCGTTAATAGTATTAACAACATAAAAGAAACTGTTATGAACACGGCAGACAAAATAAACCTTCTTGGTGAAAGCTCTACACAAATCGGCGAGATCGTCGAAGTGATTAATGACATAGCGGGCCAAACCAACCTGCTTGCCCTTAATGCTGCAATAGAAGCGGCCAGGGCAGGTGAGCAGGGCCGTGGTTTTGCGGTCGTTGCCGATGAAGTACGAAAGCTTGCCGAAAGATCAACAAAAGCGACCAAAGAAATAGCAGCAATAATCAAAAACATCCAAAGTATAACTGTCGAAACTGTTAAATCCATGGAAACAGGTACACTTGAAGTCAAAAAAGGATCGGAGCTTGCCAGCCAGGCCAGGGAAGAGCTGACAAAGATAATTCATGCGGTAACGGATACTGTCCAGCAGATACAGAGTATTTCAGCTGCTGCGGAAGAAATAAACGCTTCCAGCGGAGAGACAGTAAATAGTATTAATAACATTGCCCAAACAGTTGAGAAGACGCTGGTATCAGTAACGAAAGCTGTTGGCAATACGGAAAGTATGGTCAACTCTTTCAATGAGATCAAGAAAGTCGCAGATAACAATAAAGAACTATCAAATGCCATGAGAAGCGGTCACGAAAATTCTATCAAAAAGGTGGATAATGTAGTGAATCTGGCAGAAGACAACTCCTCAACGGCAGAAGAAGTCAACGCGTCATCCGAAGAGATCACCGCGGTTACTCTAGGTATTAATGAGATGATAGCTAATATCCGGAATCTGGCGATTAACCTAACGGATAACGTCTCGCAGTTCAAACTATAACGGAAAAGACTGTCAGGATTTATTCTATGATGGAAACTGAGAGATTGTCCTCAGTAAGTACGTACCTAGAGTTATCGACAAAAGAAAGGGCAAAGAAAAGCTGGGAACTCGCCCAAAAAGCCTGAGAAAACCATGTCAAAAACCATGAAATTTACTAGAAGAAACAGCAATAAAACAGAATAAAATAAAACAACCGAGTCAGATTATCTCGATAGCTTTGAGATAATCCGACTCAGCCCATTAGAAATTCTTACTTTTTTTCACCACTTAAATCAAAGCCATCTTCCTGCCATTTTTTGACGCCACCTTTTAGAAAATAAAAATCGGTTTTATCATGCTTCTTGAGGTAATAGTATAACCAGCCAACCTGTTTTCCTACGTTATCAACAACAAGAAACTTAGAATCAGGAATTGCCTTTGCATTACCTTTGTTCATCAAATCAACAATTTTATCAAAAGTAATAACCTTAACCTTTGGCATCGTAATTTTTCCGAAGTCTGCCTGAGAGAAAGGCTCTCTTAAATCAATAAGTTCATATCCCTCATCCTTATATTTTTTCAGAAAGGCCTCGGTGCCTAAATAAACACTCTTTGATGCACTCTGTATCTGATTAAAGTTTTTAAGAGATGCGGCGGTAAAAGGCTTACCCCAAAACAATGCCTCGTCCGAATTTGATTTTATCCAATCAAATATACCGTCATCGTAGACATAAGAATTGGTATACCCAAAACTTAGAGCTTTTTTATCTGCCTCATAGCTTTTTGGACAGGTAATACCATTGCAATAGAAAACAATAATCTTCTTATTTGAAGCTTTAACAATCTTATCAAGCCCTGACTTTGTTATCTTCTCTGCAGGGTAGAAGACTGCATTTTTTATTCTTACAACATCATATTCACTTTCAAAACGGGCATCAATAATCAGGGCATCATCATATGCCTTAATTAATTCAGCAGTACTGATAGGTTTGCAATCCGGGAAAGTTTTTCTTAACGGATAACTCTCTTCAGCCATTACAGCGGTACTCAATAAAACAACAAAACTACATATCATTAATAATTTTTTAATCATGCGTATTACCTCCCATTAACATTTGTAATTATTTTTCCAATCCCTACCTTGCTTTGCATCATTCTCTCAGAAATTTGCAGCAAAATAGATAATGACTCATAACGATTAATCCCTATTTATTTTCACCTCCATTCACAATCAGACAGTAAAAATACCTACTTGTTTCGATAATTCAGTAGATATTACTGATAGATCGTTCATTTGTTTATGAATATCTTTCATTTTATCACCAATTTCTTCCATCGAAGCATTAGTTGAGGTTGCATAATCCGAGTTATCTTTTGAAATGTTCAAAATATATCCAAGTTTATCATTAACATGCAAATCTTTTTCTTTAAGTTCATTAATCATGGTTTTACTTTGTTCCGAAAAAGTTCTCGTTTCAGTAATGGATTCCTTCAATTTGGCGAAATTAGTTACTACATCGCTCATTGTATTAACATTTTTATCAACAATGTTGCAAACATGATCAGTCATTTCCGTTACATCGGATGTCGAAGCTGACAGTTCTTCCGATGCTGCAGAAATATTTTGTACTTGTGCAGTAATGCTATTCACTCCCTCAACAATATTAACAAAAGCTTCTTTGGTTTGATTTGCCATTTCCACTTCTTTTTTTACACTGTTACTGACATTACTGAAGTAATCTGTAACTTTTTGTATTTCTCCCTGGGTTATCTTTATGAGATCGGAAATATTTTTTGTAGCTTTAACAGCTTTTTCCGCCAGTTTTCTTACCTCATCGGCTACGACAGCAAATCCACGGCCATGCTCACCGGCTCTGGCAGCTTCTATCGCAGCATTAAGAGCCAACAGATTAGTTTGTCCTGAAATATCATCAATAACTTCAACTATCTGAATAATTTTTGATGATTGTTCCCCCAGATTATGTACTTTTTCTCCTGCTTCAAGCATATTACGATGTATCTGTGTAAGTCCTTCCAATGTATCAGATAGTACGTTTTTTCCGTCCTGTGCGATATTGGAGGTATTAACAGCGGCCTGAGCTGCATTGGTAGAATCGGCACTGATCTGCTTTATTGCCATGATCATATTGTTTACAATAGCCCTCATTTCGAACAATTCTTTCTTCTCGATGTGAGAAGAATCATTAATCTGATTTACAATAGTATTGTTATTATTTATATTATCTTCTGATTGTTTCATTAACCTGACCTGCTGATCAGTACCGATGTAAACATTTCCCGCCACGTCCAGTATCTCTTTCATCTCATCCAGTACTTCGTTAATGTTTCTGACCTGATTTTCAGCAGCTTTGGAAACATTGGTTATGTTATTATTAATTTCATCAGTATTATCAGTTATTTCCTGAATTTTATTATTGCTCTGGATTATTAGCTCGTTAGTGGCAGCAGATGCAGTAATCGATAGTTTTAATACTTCCTGCAATTTCTGCGTCATTTCATTAAGCAGTCTGGCGGTAATATCCAAGTCATCAGGAATACGGCTGCTGATTGTTACCTGAGTAGTTAAGTTGCCTGCGCCAATCTGTTCAAATGATTTATTAATAATTGCTAGTTTTTGAGATATATCCAGTGAAATCTTTCTGCTTAGAACTTGTGAAAGAATAACTGCCAGCACAGAAATAACAATAAAGATAATTAAACTATTAACATTCATTTTTTTACTGCTTTGATATAAAACAAATGTATTCTTAATGTATTTTTCGAATGTTATGTCGCTTACCTTATCTACCGAATCAAACGCTGTTTTTAATTTATTACTGGCATCTTCTTTTAAATAAGACTTACTCATCTCGGTTATCGCTTTAATGTCAGATTCTAGCTTTTGCCATTCAACCAGAAATAAACGCTGAATATTCTGCAGTGATTCCTTGTTCAAATCAATTTTGGATAGATCAGTCACAGTATTGTTATTCTTTGTAACAACTTTCAATTTGGAGATATATAGATCATTTATTTGTCTGGTCAGCGAGTCGATTTCGTTTTCTATAGCAGTAAGGCGTTCCTCATCACTTTCCGCAACATGATAATAGAGTTTTCCTTTTATTGTTTCTATATGAAATCTCAGCTGCGACCATTCCTTCATTGGTAACACCGAATCGTTGTATATCGTTCCCATTGAACGTTCCATAGTACTAAGGATAAAAACAGATAAAATTGCAATAACAATCAAAAAACCGCAAATCACATTAGCAATTACCGCTATTTTCGCTTTAATTGAAAAAAAGCTCAGATTATAAAACATAGTCGCACTTCCTCCCCAATATATTTAAATAAAGCCCTGAGACAAACCAGAGAATTTCCGTCATTAATTATTCTTGCACCTATGATCCTTAACACCAACTACAGTGCTGGCTAGAAATATACATAATTCTGTTTTTCACTGCTTTTTTAAGATATCCCATAGGCACTGCTACGACCAAAACTTATGCCCAAAAATCAGTTCATCATATTCTTATGTGTTTTGTATATAAACTGGAGAAATTAGCAAACATTATTTTAATGCAATATATTAGCGAGAAATCTGTAATAACGAATAATTCTACGGTATCCCTCATCTAAAAACACCCTAAACCTCTATAATTTAATTATAGCAAACAGGTATATTTAATGCAAAAATATTATTGCTAACGAGAGAAATACAACCGCTAATAATAATTTATTAATCCATAGATGCTGCTTAAACAGCTTCTCTATCTGCCCGATAGATAACCCATAATAGACTAAAAGAAAAACAAGTATAAGCGGAATGATAAAGGCAAAATTGTATAAGCAAAGGTAGAACAAAGCATTATAAAAATAAGCTTTTTCTTTAATTAAATACATGATGGTCGGGAAATAGATTTGACCGGTACATGCCAGTTCTATCGAAGAAATAGCCATCCCTAGGAAAAACGAAAATACCACGAGATGTTTATGCTTGACTGAGATTCTTATATACTCATGTATTTTAAGTTTATACGACTTAGGCAGTTGCAATAGCAAATCATTCTTTTTCTTGAATAGAAGAACAAAAACGTCATAAACAGAAAGCGCAAACAGGACCAGCATAACAATACCGAGTATAAGCTTCAGATAATCAATCTGGTCCAACACATTCTCAAAAAACCTGACAAACACCCCGTACAACCCGATACCAATAAAAAAATATAAAGTAAATACTCCCAGTGTAAAAAAAATCCCGCTGTATAAAATATTTTTCCTGCTGATCTTCTGGACTGATAAATAGGATATAAGAAAAATTATAGTAGCAAAAGCGCAAGGATTAATTCCATCAATCAAACCGGCAGCAGCAATAAGATAAATTTTGAATTGCTTCAATTCTTTTACTGCAGCTTCCTGTATTGCACTATCGGAAGGTTGATAGAGCCTCACTCGATCTGAACCTTTTTTCAATAGATGCTTTAGTTCGTTCTCAATACGATTATCACCAAACAGGATATTGGCTTCGCCAACGATAACAGGCAACAATTTTCCATCCAGATTTTTGTCTTTAAGCAAAAAACTGAGCATTTCATAATTAACAGGGTTATCCAGCGCAAAAAACTCTACATATGTTTTTTTATTTAATTTTTTTGAAATTTCAGGGATAGTATCATAAATCAATTTTTTACATTTGGCGCAGTTACGAGTAGAAAAAACTGCGACAACATCCGTATAGCCATCCGGAGGAAATATTTCCCTGGCAAATAGTATTGACTTGTTTCTCGGTGAATTAGCAAAAACTTGCCCCAGTTCTTCACCGCACATGCAATCATCTGCCTGATTATCTGTCACAGCACCAAGGGGTAAGGCAAACGAAAAAAATATAAAAAACAGGATTAAGGTTGCGCGTAAATTTCTCAAAATAGAACATCCTCATTATTTCGTCATTATTTATAGGAAATATTAAAGTATAGCATTACGATAAATTTATAACAACTTTTCAACAAGCGAAATTCACTGTCAAAGAAGGTCAATCACATTTAAAATTCAACTACCGTTTCTCCAGACCAAGAAAATAGTCCCCAAATACTTCGATTCAGCCGAGAAAAAGAATATGATAAGGAAAAAGATGCGTCATTGGATCTAAATAGAAATGTCTTTTACAACATGAGTGAGTATCGTATAAGCTGACCTAAGTGAACTATCGTAGCTACCAGAACATCCCGATGGATATAGGTCCTTTGATCCTAAACACTATATTTATTCAATATTTATAGTCATCTTTCAAATTTTACTAACCCAATACATCAATTAATTGAGAAAAATTGTAGATATCAAGATATGCCTCTCCCAGTTCGTTTTTCCGGGTAGGGTCATACCCGATCGATAGAATGCCGGCATTATTTATCGCGCTTATTCCTCCGACAGTATCTTCGAATCCTATACACCTTTTCGCTAGCACCCGTAAACGTGCCGCACCTTCAAGAAACACATCAGGATAAGGCTTTCCTCTTAATATGGTTTTCTGCAGGACGCTATACTGTCCTACATCTTTACCGGTAATAATTGCCGAATCGTCAAAATATTTATTTAAACCTAGATTTTTCAATACTTGTTCCGCACTGGAGGATGAAGAAACCAAAGCCATTTTCACATTATATTTTTGTAACATTTTTAATAAGGATTCGATCCCCGGCATTGGAATCAGCTTTTCTTTTTCTATCAATTCAAGGTAGTATTTATTTTTATCATTAACAATACTCTTTATCAAAATATTTAACTTCTGCACATCAGCATCCGGCATTTTGCTTTCAAGCATAGCGATATCCATTTCGGCAGGCACCATATCCACCTGTTTTAATACATTAAAAGTACCTACACGGCCAGGCAATCCCTGAACCAGGGCCGGATCATGTTTTTGTGTTATTCCTACATTTTTAAAAGCCATTTCCCAAGATATATAATGAAGGGGCTCAGTATCTGTTATCACACCGTCGCAATCAAATAATGCAGCTTGTATATATCCTGTCATTATTTTATTTTTCAGTTCTATCAGTCGATCATTTATTATAGTTGTTCTTACTGCAATAATTTTTGACAGCATGACCTATATTCCTTTATTCCTTTAAGTTGTTTTTTTATGAGAATTAGAAATGCTGCACCCGATCAATAACAAGGAACATCACTTCAGCGCTTTTGATTCTACCATCTTTTTCTCAAAATAAGCTTTATTTGCATAGACCTTAAACTGCCAATGAAATTCTGCATATTTTTTTCGGAAGCTGCTCATTAGCTTTTCCATCTTTGTATCTTCTTCTACCGGATGTTCTATGGTTTTAACCAGAACACCATTTTCGAGATATTGTATTTTTCCGCTTTTCATATCTTTCAAATATCCCTTAATCTTGTCCTGCGGACTAGCCTGCCAATAGATACCTTTAATAGATTGATCCTCTTCTTCGACAAAAACAAAAAAATTAAATTCCGAAAAAACACCAGCATCAGGTTCTATAACAACCGGTTTTTTAACAGCAAATAATTTTGTTGTATTAATACTAGTGGAATTATCACTGCCGAAGACTGGCCAATTCGGATTCATTTGTGAGCGGTTAACCCAATCAGTAATATCGTTCATATCATACATACTCCTTACTGCATATTTTCAAATTGCGCCTGCATTTCACAAATCTCTGCGTTGTGCGCAGTCAACTTTTTTATATCATTACCCAGCAAACTATTACCTTCAATTTTATTACTCACCTCAGCAGGATTAGTAATCGCAGTTTCATTTTTTACACTTCTTGCCGCTTCCATTAAATCAGAAACACCAGGAAGCCCTATGCTTTTGAAAAAACTTTTTATCCCGTTTACTAAACTGTTAGTTACCCGCCCAATAAATGACGTATTACCTTGACCTTCGATACCATTAACCATAAAACACCTCCGTATTTTTTATACTAAAAAATATTCCCTTTTTCTTATAAGTCTAAACATGATATTTTTAATTAACAAACCATGATTATATTGTTCTTACGGAGCATTTTGATCATCAAAGAAACGGGTAAATTTTTCAGGCAAAGTATTATTTGAACCCAAACCGTGAACAACTAAGGAGAAGAAAAGGAATAAAAATAGGGAAGGGACTCTGAACGGTCATTTTGATATTGATAGAATAAAAAACTGATCAATGAGTACGAAAAAATATCAGATTTATTATTTTTAGAAAAGTTTTTCAAAAGATACAAACAGTCACATATCATTCTGGATTGTTGTTTATTAAGATATCGAACTTTAGACTTCTAAGGGAACTAGGGCAATTGTGCCCCGAGAATTCTTTCAACCGTTTCTTTCGGGGTATCGCTTTTGATAAGTGCGCTCCCGGCAACAAGAAAATTGGCTCCTGCATTAATTGTTTGAGGACCGGTTATTTCGTTAATACCACCGTCTACCTGGATGATCGTTTTCAACCCTTTTTGTTCGATTAGCGCACGTAATCTCTCAATTTTTTCAAGCATATACGGATCAAACTTCTGCCCGCCTTTACCAGGGGGAACAGTCATGACCAGAATCAGGTCCGTTTCTTCAATAATATCTTCGATACTTTTAATTGGAGTATCAGGGCTTATAGCTACGCCGGATATTTTTCCAAGGCTAGAGATTAGGCCAAGATATTTTTTGAGTTTATGCCGATTTGGATCAAAAGAGATCGTGATAACATCTGCACCGGCAATAGCGTATTCTATTATATATTGTTCAGGATCCCGGACCATTAGATGAACATCCAGCGGCACATCGTATTCTTCTTTGATCTTACGGATGAGATGCTGGGTCATAAAAGGAAAATCATTAACGTCAATATTCTGTCCATGGATGTCAAATACCTGGTAAGCCTGAACAAAATGCCCATCCATAACATCTATATGAAAAGAATGAACGATATCTTTGTATTTTTCTATTTTTTCCTTGATAATTGCTTCATCAACCCCTAACAAGGAAACACTCACGCCTTTCTCGGGCAGAATACTCAAATCAACCTGCTTAAGGACCTGCGAATTAAATAAGATCCTATCCGCTAGCAACCGGTTGCGAACCTGCGAAAACATTGCTTTACAGAGAAGTGAAAACTCTTGCAGTTCATCTACTGCAGCGGTAAAAAATTCTTCTTTGTTAACTTTTATTATCATCTCACTATTATTATCTATAGGATATTTAAAAACTAGAAAATAGTTATTATCACCCGAATCTTTGTAGACCTGAAATGGTCCGTTTTCTACAATTCTATTTAACCATTCGTATCCCTCCCTGGGAATAATAGAAGGCTTTGCAAATTCTGAATTTCTTAGATCATTTACATCATAATAAACATGAAAGCTGTCATCCGTAATTTTCCTGCACTTATATATTTCTTTTGATTTTTTATGTAATTCACTTAACTTAACTCTGCCACACAGCTTAATCATTTTCAGACGCTCTGTTTGTCTGTTATACATATATACTGCTACTTGTGATGCTCCCGCGTTATTGATGACACCTTCACTTATAACAAAATCGATACAATCCCAGGGAGTATGGTTACTTATGTCTTTTCTTAATTGTGTCAGCCATTTATATTTGTCATTGAGGGAAACCATTCTATTAAATTCAGACAAAATATTTTTACTTTGTGGCATTGCTATTGTTTTTTTATTCATTTTCTAAACATCCGATTACCATTTTATTTTTGCCATTTCGTTATCCGGCAAAATCTCCTTAAAATAACTAATAAATTTTGATTTTGTGTTGTTTAATACAAAATTTATTCTTTCCTTGAACCCGAGATCACCATATATCTCAACTTTTTCCTTGATCTCCTGCAAGGCGCTAAAGCTGCCGGCTAATATTTCTGTCGAATATGGAGAGGTCAGTATTACATCTAATTTATCGTGTTCTTTTCCTTTTTCTCCCACATAAAGATTTAATGCATCGAATATTAGTTTTTTATAAGGTTCAAACTTATCACTTAGTTTGGTATTAGACATATTTTTCCGGGGATCATACTGTCGAGATTGATTAATGCACGCTTTATCAACCAGTTCATTATACAGTTGTGTTGCTTCGGACATAGAACCATCTAGTAACCAGCTTAAGGAGTAAGGCGTCACGGATGTTTTTATCTGATATTTAAAATATTCGCTTTTTATGTCAGATAAAAATAACTTCATAAAAGCCACCAGAACCTCAGCATGATCCTTCACTGATTCCATATCCAGGGAATCATCAATGCTGAAGGTTAACTCCGTAAGATCTTTTCTGACCGTATCCATCATTAAAAGCAATCCTATTAGCAACCCCGGATCTTTCTGTGAATATAATTCTTTTTTTCCAAAGGTAGGAAGATTAGGTAGCTCATAAAATGATTGTCCGAATCCCTTTTTCTCGATAAAAGAATGTTTATGAACGCTTTCGAGTTTACTCATGAGAGTATCCAAATTAACACCTGACCGCAAGAATAACGCTTTCATTTGTGTATCTCGAGTATAAAGAGAGGATACCTGCTTTTTTACTTTGTCTATATCCCGGTAAAAACTACGTTCTCCCTGATCAGAACTGTTAAAATATTCTGATGCTTCTCTTGTCGCTAATTTTATTTCTCTATAGTCCGTCAGATCAGTTACTATTTTTTCCGGAACCATGCTTACGACTTTATTTTTCATTTTTTCACCTGCTTTTTATATTTTGTTCTGGTTGTTGAGTATCCCTTACCAGCCTATGATTCTTCCTGATAATATTATTCCATTTTAGGGGAAAATTTAAACTTATATTTTACGATTTTTACTATTATTGTCTGCTGTCTATAAGTTCTGCTAACTGGGGGGACACAGCAGTAATCCCATTCAGTCCAAGGGAAGACTCTCAATATAAGACTGCATTAACGGACCTGAATAATTTTGGGGTATGTAGGGCTATACACTAAAAGAGGTTAATTCAATATTCGGCTTGATCCTGAATGAATACTTGACAGGGCCATTCAATCCTTTTCCATTCGGCATAGAAAAAAACTGAAAGTTACGCAATTGGCAGCCTGATTACGAAAACAGTCCCCTTTCCAACTTCAGACTCAAGGGTAATTGTACCGTCGTGTTTGTCGACAATAACAGACCGTGCTATCGCTAATCCCTGCCCAGTCCCCTTACCTACTTGTTTTGTTGTGAAAAAAGGATCGAATACTTTTGTACGGTTCTCTAATGGGATACCATTCCCTGTATCCTGTATGCGTATCTCTACGTGCTCACCTGTGTCCGTAGTTTTAATCGTTATGGTACCTTTTTCCCCTGGCTTAATTACATCTGCTATTGCATGTGCCGCATTGATTACGATATTTATGATTACCTGGTTAAACTCACCAGGGAGACAAGGAATGTGAGGAAGATTCTCACAAAAGTCAAAAACAACATCAGCGACATATTTCCACTCGTTCCTTGCAACGGTCACAGTATTAGTGATTGCCCGGTTAATGTCAGTAGCAACTTTTTCTTTCACTCCCGGATGAGAAAACTCTTTCATAGCTTTTACAATGCTTGCGATTCTTCCGGTACCGTCAAGCGATTCGTCGATAGCTTTTGGCACCTCCCCAATCAGGTACTCGATGCTTGCAACTTGTTCAGCTTTTTTCACTTCAGCTAAAATAGCTTCGGTAACTCCGTTGCTTGCGACTGCTTCCAGTAGTTGTTTATACTTATCAATAAGTGAGCGCATATCATCAAAACTTGTTTTAAGAAAGGACAAATTATCACCGACATATTGGGTAGGAGTATTGATCTCATGAGCAATCCCGGCAGCCAGTTGACCGATCGAGGCTAGTTTCTCAGCCTGAACGAGCTGACTTTGAGTCCCCTGCAGGTCATCATATGCAACAATCAATTTTGCTCTGATTTCTTCCAATTCCTTAATTTTTGCAGTTAAAGTCTTATTTGCTTCCATGAGTTCAAAGGTTCTGCTCACAACCCTGCTCTCAAGCTCCTCGTTAACCTGCTGGATCTCTTCTGCTTCCAGCTTTCTGTCAGTAATATCCCAGAATATCCCCAAAATACCCTCAACTTCGCCATCTTTATTCTTTACCGGAACTTTAATAGTATGAACCCAATATTTAGTGTCTTTTAAGATGTATTCCTCTTCAGTATCGGAGATGGTCCCTGTAGCCATAACCTCTTTATCTTTGCTTCTGTATTGTTCTGCCAGATGATTTGGAAAAAGATCAAAATCACTCTTTCCTTCTATCAAAAGAGGTGTAATGCTCAGATCATTAGCATAATTATTGTTGCAATATGAATACAGCAAATCTTTCGTCTTGAAGAAAATTCTTTGCGGCAGATTCTCTAGTAATAACCGATGCTTGTGCTCGCTGTAAATAAGAGCATCTTCGACCCGTTCACGCTCACCGATCTGGCAGTTGAGTTCCATAATAGTATCCTCGAGCTCCTGAGAATGAGCAGCCAGCAATCTTTCTCTATCTTTGTAATAATCAACTTTCTGTATCAGTTCTTCGGGTGGAAGCTTCAAAGTTGCAAGAACATCTGCATACACTTCTGACAGATATTTAGACTCCGAATCGGTGAATAGCCGGCTGGTAGTCACTATTTTATGCGCAGTAGCTGCGCCCAGATAGCCGGTAATTGTTTTTTCTAACTCATTTTGCAGCTCAGACAGTTTTAAAACAGATATCATGGACATTTGTTCGATACCAACATTTTTTGCGCTTACAGTAATAATTACCGAGGCTTCCTCGGGAGAAAAATAACTACTGAGTTTATCTTCAAGTATCTCCCGCTTATGGAGAAAATCTATGTAATCACCTTCAAATATCCGCATTTTCTTACGAGCTGGCACGTCCTCTTCATTAATAATACCAACGAAAGAATTCGCCAATTCCTGTTCTTCAAACTTTGGTTTATAACTAATAGATCCCATAACGTATAAACCTATATTTATCAAAATTGACCAGAATGCTGAATGAACTATATTATTTTCCAGGGATATGCCAAACAATGCTTCCGGCCTCAAGAAACTTAAACCAAAAATCCCTTCCTTCAATATCGAGGAGGCAAGCCACCCGCTATTGATGAGTGCCGGAATGAACAAAGTATACATCCAGACAATAAAACCGCCCAGAAGGCCAGCTCTCGCTCCAACCTTATTTCCATTTCGCCAGTAGAGTCCACCTATAATAGCTGGCGCAAACTGAAAAACCGCCACAAACGAAACCATCCCGAAATTCGTAAGCACAGACGAATGGCCAATTTCCCGTTCAAAGTAAAAACAGATAACAATAAAAACTGCTATAGTTAGCCACCTGAATTTAAGGATATGCCTGCTCAGGGACTTAAACTTATCAAAATAGCTGATAACCGGCAGCAGCAAATGATTGGTAACCATCGTCGCCAGTGTCATCGAACATATGATTATCATACTTACTCCGGCAGATAACCCACCTATAAAGACGCCGAGGGCCAACCAGTAATTACCATGTATTATAGGTACCAACAGAACAAAACTATCAGCATCTTTTAACTGAAGCGGTAATCCGGCAGTCAATCCTCCCATCGCAACAGGCAATACAAAAACTGCCAGTAATAAAATATATATAGGGAAAAACCACATAGCAGTAAGGATGCTTTTCTCATTTGAATTCTCTATTACTACAACATGGAATTGCCTGGGCAGAAATATAAAGGCGGACATAGAAAGGATAAGGTATGTAAACCAAATGAGATAATTACTTTTCTCATTTCCTCCGATGAACATCAGATCTCTTAACTGGCTGTCAGATACATGCCGCAAAATATCTTCGAAACCGTTAAACACAAAATAGGTAGAAAAGACACCCACAGCTACAAAAGCAACGAGCTTGATAACAGATATTATGGCTATAACGAGAACCATGCCCTCATGCCTCTCAGTAGGATCCAGCCTGCGTGCCCCGAAAATAATCGTGAACACAATAACCACCGCAATGAGAAGCCAGTGAATAAAAGGGGTTGCCCAGGAGAGGTCCCCTTTGCCGATATATGCAGTAATAATGTCAAATGAAGAAAATATTACTTTTAGCTGCAATGAAATATAGGGAAGGATGCCTAATAAAATTATCACAGTGACGAGCGCAGCTATCGATTGTGATTTGCCATAGCGTGCAGAAATAAAATCGGCAATACTCGTAATCCGGTAAGCATTCTTGATCCGGACCAGTTTGCGCAGAAAAAACCATCCAAAAAACATAATCAATATAGGGCCCAAATAAATCGGCAAATATGTCAACCCAGTCGTAGCTGCAGTACCTACACTGCCATAGAATGCCCACGTTGTGAAATATACACCGAGAGATAACGCATAAACAAGTGGATTACGGCTCAATTTCTTAAAAAAAGGACTCCCCTGCTCCGTTTTCAATGCTATAAAAAAAAGGACTCCCATAAAAAGACAAAACGCTATAATTATTGACATCACTGTTATCATATGGGTAGATCACCCTTATCGACTTTTTGATATATACTGTCGGTATCGGCATTTTTAGAATAGCTGTATTGAATAAGAAACAGCATAATTATTACAAATACCACTATGAAAAATAGATAGAAATAGATATGGAAGGGATTACCTTTATCAGCAATAGTTAAAAAAGGCCAGTTAAGCATAAGGAAAACAACAAAGAAAAAAACAATGATAAACTCTTTTTTCCTAATAACCGACATCACCTTACTTATTAAATTAGTGAAAGTATCTTTCATAAACAATCCTTCCAGCTTGTCATGACCTGCGCTATTTTGCAATAATAATCATTGAGTATCTAACATTAAATTATAGTAAAGTTTAATAGTAAAGTAAAATCACCATCAAATTAAGGATTCAGAAACTACCAAAAAGCCCGCAACTTGCGGGCTTTACAGATTTATTAACAGAAATTATATCAGGACTTAAACATGTTGAGATTATCTTCCAGTTCTGTGGCAAGTTTTTTGAGATTATATGCAGCTTTTGAAACATTTTCCATTGAATCCTGAATATGCTGAGTAGATGCATTTAATTCTTCCGAAAGAGCAGTATTCTGATTAGTTATATCTCTCACTGTATTAACGGAGTTTTCCGTTGACTTGCTATATTCGCTTACTTCACTCGCAAACTTAACGTTATTTGCTGCAATATCTTTTGAAATATTCACAGAAGACTGGACGCTCTGGAAAACGGTGTGAACCTGATTGATCGAACCCAGGCTGCTATCGTTCTTGTTTTTAATTCCTCCCATAATCTCATATGTCTCTGTAGAGTTAGCGGCAATTTCCTCTGTTGAGCTGGAAATACTCTGGATTTGTACGAATATCTTATCCATGGCTTCTGTTATGCTTAAAAGCACTTCTTTAGTATGAATTGACAGATTCATTCCATTTTCTACCTCTATAATACCACCTTCCATGGCTTTAACGGCTTCATTTGTTCCATGCTGGATAGATCTGATTAATATTGCTATTTCGTCAGTAGCTTTGGTTGACCGCTCTGCCAGCTTCCGAACTTCATCGGCAACTACGGAAAATCCCCGGCCATGTTCACCGGCCCTTGCAGATTCAATTGCGGCATTCAGTGCCAGCAGATTAGTTTGATCTGCGATACCGTTAATAACCTCAATGATTTCCCCAATCTGTGACATATTTTTGCCCAGCTCATTGATTTTTACTGCCGTTCCTTCAACAGTATTCTTCACTTTTGCCATACCATCAACACTCTCATTAACCACTCTCTCACCTTTTTTTGTAAGTTCAAGTGTTCGGGAAGAATCCTCAGACATTTTGTTAGCATCAGTAGCTATCTGATCTACCCCCGATTTTACCTGGCTAGAATTCTCTGTGACAATTTTGAAACTATCGGTTTGTTCCTTTACGACATTGCGGAGAACTTCGACTTTTTTAACTGTATCATTAATCAATGATAAGGTTACATCTGTGTCTTTAAACTGCGTTTGTGATTTTTCTGACATCTGATCTACACGATCTCTGATACTTCTAAATGCACTGGTAACTTTTTCAACTTCATTATCCTGCTTTACCAAATCTTCAGAAAGGGTATTAGATACTTTCAGGATTTCCTCCGAACTATTTGAGGTTTCATCCGCATCAGCAGTTAGATCAACAGACGACTTTAACATTATTTTTGATGATTCCTTAACCTTATTTACCATTCGCTGAATGGTTTCTATAAAGTGGTTGAAATAATATCCTATTTCATTAAGCTCATCTTCATTCGCCATTTTGTAAACTTTGCATTCTTTGCAACTTTTATAAACATTATTAAGGATCTTCGGACATTGAATATCACGTTTGTTAAAAGCAAAAGACCCAACTTCAAACCAACAGGCCCTCTCTTTGTCAAAACATTTGCATCCGGTTTTTCCACAGCCCGTAATTCTGGAACAGTTGAAGCCTTCAACAGGCATTCGCTTTGTCAGATCACCTTCCGTTGCCATTGCATCGTGAAGTCTGGTAAATATTGTCCGCATAGCTTTAATAACGAGCAAGATCATAATTGTGACTAAAATAATGATACCCATAAAAGTGAACAAAAGAACGGTCTTCATTATAGCTGATTCTTTAGCCAGCAGCTTTTCGTTTTCAACAGATAGATTATTATAAAATTTTCTCACGTATGCAAACTTTTTCTGAAGTTGCTCAACAGTCCCAATTGCATCCTGATAAACATGTATCGCCCTATCTTTTCCTCCCTCGCCTTCAACTTCCTCGATCTCCAATATGGTTACAGCAGATTCATGCAATTTATTATGTAAAGGTTCCATGCTTCGCAGGGATTCCTGATAATTCTTGCCTATACTTTTGAATTCTTTTGAATCCATATATTCATAATACCATTTCCCGAATCCACATTTGGTCGGGTCTGTCTGCTTATCAAATTTTTGACTTGCAAGTAAATGATTGGACAGTGTATTCATCCAGACTAGATGATCAACCAGTTTTTCTTCCAGAAAAATTTCCATACTCATATTCTCTTTTACAGAATGCTGCAATTTAAGTACTTTGTTTGTAGAAAGATAACTAAAAGATAATGTTCCGATCAATAGAATAATCGAGCCAAGTCCTCCAAAAAGCAACTTTTTTTTCATACTAAGATGTAACATAAGCCATCTCCTTTTTAACTTTTTTGATTTACCAAAGTTTTCCAAATCATTAAAGCATTACTATTAAGTATATCCGTTATTTATTGAGAACTCCAGTGTTTCCTTGGCCGAGAGTCAGGGAAATCGAATACTAACCGAACACTACCACTTAATGCCATATCGATCTAATATTTTGACAGTGAGCTAAATAGCCATATTTGAATAGGGTATAGGGTACCAATTACTCCTACCTGTTTTTAGAACAGGCTCTTCAATAGACAGTTACATACTATCAGGACTTCTCCTTCAGAGTATATCTTACGAAAAATATTCGATATTTATTGTACAACGAACTGAAAGCCCTGTTGCGTTCACAATCAGGGCTTTATATATATTTTTGTTGCTCCCCGGCACGAAAGCCTCGAATTAAATTATGACAATTTAATACCGAGAACTAAAGCCCCAGAGGGACTGCACTCACCTGGTTTGACATCCCAGTAATCGCCCTCTAGCGTGCGAATATAAAAATAACTTTCTTTTAAATCACCTATCTTATCGCTGTTAACTATTCCTGCGACAGGCTCGGAATCATTTCTTTTACCATAGGTATATATTTCGCCTGTCCAGAACCACATTATATCTGTTAGATGATCATTCTGTTCACGCATCTTTTTATATACAGCTTTAGATCCCTCCAAATTATAGAAGCCTAATTCCTCCTTCAATTCAGGATATTTTTTTATTACGGCATCTAATAATGCCTTTTGCTTATCTAACCTCAGATTTAAAACAAAGCCCGCCTTAGGCACTTCCAAACCTTCAAAAACATGGGACAAGTCAACACCCAGGCTACTAACACCTTCATAAGATACCAATACAGCTTTTGTATTGATGCCATATTCATGATTGAGGTTATAACTTGTGCCAAGTTTTTCAATTAGCTGAAGCATACTTGCCCTAGCTACCTCAGCAATTTGAGCTTGGGTTTGCTGCGGAACTATACGATTCCCAGAGGCTACGTCTCCTGCCATGATTTTCTTATACATTTTCTATTTATCCTCCTTATTTTATATACATATCTTAGTCGATAAAGATATAACCATATCAAGATATCTCTCCACGACTCCTTCATTAAAGTTATCGAATGTAAAATCAAGATATTTCATTTATTTCTGTAATATAATTTCGGCAATTAGCTGTGAGTTGATTCAGTCCCAAAAGATATTTTCTGGATATTATTTGATGCTTTTTATAAATAGCAAAATATATAGACAGAAGGAAACAATCTCATATACATTGGAAGCGCATACAATTCAGAGAAAATAAAGCTCCACAAACAAAAAAAAGCAGATTAGCAGGCAAGTCCCCAATAAATTACTGATACCTAAATCCTAAACCTTTTGTAACGTATATTTTTCAATAACGTCATTATCTTCGGATAAAGACAAAGAATATAAAGTTCCTTTTTCGGTTATCAATAGAACCTGTCCCAAATTATTATATTCGGGAGAAAAACCGGCATCTATCCTTATAAGACGTCCATCGGCAAATTTCTCGACCAGTCCCTGGTCATTAGGAGTATGTCCATTTATTATAAAAAGGTTGTCAGCAGGCACTCCAAGCTGCCCCGCAAGAGTGGCTAGCATGGAATTAACATGCTCCATATTTGCGGAAGCATTCTGGATCTTCTGATACCAATCATCTTTCGGCTCTTTATAGGTACCACTCTCCTCAGGCAAGTAAGAACGCTCAAAGGTCTTCATAACCCTACCATAAAGAGGACTGTCGTAACTCCACGCTAACCAGTCAAAATAATTATTCTGATTTCGGGCAAATGCAATGAATTCATCAACTTCCTGTTCATTATTTATATTGAGTTTTTCATAACGGTCATAGCTTTCATTAATCTTTTGTTGTAAATAGTCAAGCAATTCAATCCCACCCAGACGTCTCCCATCAATTGCAATCTCACGAATTTGACCATTTTTGTCAATTGGAATATTGCTATGAAAAAAAAGAAAGTTTTTCCCGTTAGCTTCCTGAAGATCATAAAGCTTAAAGTATTTCCCCATAAGAATTGATTTTCTAAATTCGCTGTTTTTAATCAGTTGTTTCTGCAAATCTGCTAATACTACCATCTCCTCAGAAGAAATGTAGTGATTACCTTTTTTTATGCGTCCTATAATTTCCTGCTCTTCTTTCGTGAATTTCAGTTGAAAAATCTTTTCCTGTAATGTTAAAAAAACTGGAGATATCAGTTTATTTTTTACTGTACCGCTTTTAATATTAGCCAGAAAGTTTTCCTGTTCTTCAGTTTTAACCTCTTTCTTTTTGATTGTCTTCAGTAATGCTGTTTCTTCTTCCGTTATCGCAAACTTCGCTATCTTATACTGAAGTGCTTGTAATACCGGATCATTTATACTTTTTTCATTAATACCAAATTTAAGGTTATATAATAAATTTGATTCATCTTCGGTTAGTGTTACAGAAGGATCACCAAATGTTAATTTTAATTGAAGATCGGTGAATAAAGCCTCAAGACGCCGGTTCATCTCTACGCCAGCTACACGGTCTCCACCTTTTGCTTTATAATTACCTCTATATTCGTGTTTAGAGGCCAAATCCTTCAATTCTGACAAATCCAATCCCAATATTTCCTCGAAATAATCACTTTCATTATATCTAAGCGCAAACCTGAAATAATGGGCTAAAGACGTTAGATCTCCAAGGCCTGCACCAAAAACCATCGCATCATGGTTACCCATTGTGCTTTTAAAATACTCATTATCGTGGACTGTTATCTCATTATCGGAAATGCCATGTAGATAAAAGTTTTGAAACAGACAATTCGCATGATGCTGATTTTGTGCACGATCAAAAAGATCACCGGAAAATATAACCTTAGCTTGAGGGAAAAGAGTAAGCGCGTTAAACGTTTTACTAGCTGCCCCGTGAATATCAGATAAACAAAGAAATTTCACAGGACCATCCAGTGCCTTAATGATCTCATAATATATAGGACTGATCTCAAATAATCTAACATCCTTTTGGACATAATATATATATCTAAGATCATCGAATGATATCTTTCTCAACTCACCATCATAAACAAACAGGAATTGCTCTAGTTGTTTAGGAGTAAGCCGTTTCATAAAATAATCATCAATAACATCATTCTCATCTATTACTCTGTTAGGACTCGGAAAGTGAGTGATATCAACAGTATTGACACCATCCTTGCTAGTAATTGCAACAGAAATACTGCTCAAAACAAATTGATAAGGCACTTGGTCTATTTGTTCATCCGAATAATATATAAATATAGGATTTTTTGGAGTTTCACGTAAAGAGGAGGTAGTGTTCAGCGCGACTATTTTTCTGTATAACATAGGAAGCCCTTTCATTTTGTATTAATTTGTTGTAACCATATATTTATCGCTACATACAAAAAAATATTTCAATAAAATACAAATCGAAATTCGCTATTTAAGTCAGCACAAATTAAAAAAAATATTAGGAATACACCGAACCCACTATCACGAAAAAAAAGAGGCTCTAGTATAGAGCCCCCTGTTTATAATACTTACATAACAAATACGAGATGTAGCGGTCTAATGTCACGGCGGGATCTGTTCCATCCGTTTTTTCATCTTTTTCCGGCGTTAAGCAAAAAAAGCCCTATGACGCTAAACAACCCGACTTTTAAAAAAATTTACATGAACTTTCTTAAAAGAATACGTGAAGCAAGTAAATTAGCAATTGTTCTAACTGTCCCAGATTGTGCTTTGAAATAATCACATAATTTGAGTGCATTTTCTTCTGAAAGTTGAGATTCAGTCAACTTGAGAACAGACAAGGCGTCATTAATTATCTTTTCGGCGCCGTCTCTGCCAAAGCTCTGGGTGTATGCAGCTATAAAGAATTCTACTTCAAAATTCATATTACTCCAGGAAAGCCATTATAACAGTTGTAGTATTATGGAATCCACTCAACTGTCCCGGCTCAAAAGCTATCTCTCCATACGTGGCCAACCCAACAATTGGGCATTTTAAAATATTTTTAATTTCATCTATTGCCTTATAGAACTCTTCACCGAGCAATGCGCTTCTAACTGCACAATCAAAAACAATTGCCCCTGCAATTTTTTGTCCTGCAGCCTTCTGAACTGCAACATTAGCAGCTTCTCGAGCTGATGCAAATTGCTGCTCGTTTGAACTCCGCATGACCCTGAGAACCACACCTTCAGGCATACTACAAACAAAAGGAAGTGCATCTTTTGTATCAGGACGTATACCGCTCCATCTTACTTTGTAACTATCCCCCAGATCAATTCCAGCTTCAAAGATCATGGTAAATCTGCCCAATTGATCAGGTTCGTCCCACATCTTGTCAACATCTATTCCAACCGCTTTTGCAGCTTCTCTCGTATAGTCCTTCCATACTTCAATAGCAGGCTTTCCATCGAGTTCATACACAAGATTATCAACTGATTTTGTTATTTTAAGTGGGGGACTGATAGGTTCGTGCCCGTGATTAACGCTGATAACCACCGGTTTCTTTGAAGCTACAAAACCCATTGACAATGCATTTGAGGCAATTGTGTCATTATTAAAAACAGAAGTGTGACTAAACTTAAAATCATCTCCTGCCGCACCTCCTGCCACTTTTATCCTATCTTCCATAATACCTGCAAGGGCCAGCGTACAATCCTCCCCTTTGCCGATAAGACCATCCACCAAGACAATCGATGCAAGATTAGGAAATCCTTCTACATCACTAGGAAAATCTTTCATTGCAGCCAAAATAGCGGCACACTCATCTTCCTTAACATTATTTCCGAGTCCAGTAAAAAACTTATACTGATCAGAAGAAATCATAGCACAGGAGATGCCTCCGGTTACCACTTGCATCTCAGTAAATTCTCCTGCTGATGATGCACCTATGAGAGGTGCGTTTCCAGATACTTCATTAAAAGCTTTAACTACTTCTGCGTAATCGTAGTGTGTAGAAGAAAATACTATACAAAAATCAGGTTTTTGCCCCTCAAGTTTTTGCATTGCTTCTAATGCACATTCTTTCGCTGTCTCATAACTATCCTGCCCTTTTTTACTCGATGTAGCAAATTTTATCGTCATCAAAACGCCTCCTATAATAAATTCAAAGATATTATTAATTATACCAATTAATAAATTAATTTCAACAAATGACACGTTTTGGGTGCAGATACTTTCGGTGGGTAAATAACCTTTTGGCAGTTTGAAGTTGGTTGGCGGTTTGGATTGAGATTTTTCCCAGGCTGCAACCTTGTTTTGCAAAATGAAGTAAAATTGTTGTAGTGGTAGTAAAATCAACTTGACAAATAGAAAAACTCCCCAAAATTTTTATAGAGGCGACTACTGACAATAGACCTCTAATAAAAAATTTAGGGAGCCAAAAAGTGATTCAATTATCTGGTATTTTCAATAAAAATAAAAGCATTAAATTTAGTGATGACCGAAAAGTGCAGATTCAGATGAAGCTGTTCAGGTAATTCAGGTAAACTGTCCACCTGATTCAGATTGATGGTGTCCAGTCAATCTCCGAGACAAAAATACAAGCAGA
>QKMY01000051.1 GCA_003242895.1 Candidatus Margulisiibacteriota bacterium | reverse complement strand
ACATTCGTATGGGTTGAAGTGATCGTAACCGTATCGTTTCCTGATCCAAGGTTAATATTGAGCGTCTCAAATCCAGCATACCTAATTCCAGAAGCATGCATATCCAGTCCGTTAATCGTCGTCCCGGTCAGAGTCCCGCTATTATCGCTCGTTTCTCCGGTCTCTGTTATATTCAACTGGTCTGATTCACTACCGCCTTCGATCTCTAAATACGCCTGGATTCCGTCAGCTGTGTTCGCGGCATTTCCCACATTAATCGTATCGATTCCGGCATTCCCGTTGACCGTCGTATGGGCTGCTATAGTTTTAACATTAATTGTATCTGGGCCTGCGTTTCCGCTGATCGTACTCACGCCACTGATCGATTCTATCGTGATCACATCGTTCCCGGTCCCGCTATCCAGATTGGTTACATTCGTATGGGTTGAAGTGATCGTAACCGTATCGTTTCCTGATCCCAGATTTATGTCCAAAATTTGCAGAGTACTATAATTAATACCTGTACTCATATTTAAACCGGTGATCTGATTACTGGTCAGAGTACAAACACTGGCTGTATTATTTCCGGTATCATCGAGGGTCAACATATCTATCCCTGCCTGACCATTTACAGTTAAAGAAGCAGATATATTATTTACGCGCCCATTAACATTGAGCAGCTGCGGATTCCCAGCTATATCCCAGTTCCCCGCATAACTACCAACATTGATCAGGTCATTATCATTACCGGAATTGATAGTTGTTTGTCCGGAAATTGCCCTGACATTTATCTTATCATTACCGTCTCCACTATCTATCGTCGTCTGTGTGCTATGAGTACTCATTATAGTTACTATATCAGCCCCATTACCCAATAAGAGGTATACGTTTTCCAGACCTTTATAGAAAACAGAGCCGCTCATACCGTTAGATACAGTAACTCGATTATATGTATAACTGTTCAGTACCTGTTCACCTTGAGCATAATAAGCCAGTTCTCCTCCGAAATAAGTCTTCACTTCGTTGCCGAGATAATATCTCAAATCTCCGGAATCATGAGTCTTGATCGCCCAATTCGACATCAAGGTCGCGTCTCCACCAACTAGTCGATATACCAACTCACCGCGACTATGTAATACAGAATTATTAAACTGGTCCTTAATAGTCGTAATGGTATACCTGAGCACCTTCCCGTTTGAATCCAATTTCAGAGCACCACTGCCGTCTACCATCGGCTGACCGATCTGGACTGCTTCATCGCCGTAATAATAATAAGCTTCTCCACCGGAATAGGTTAATTGAGTTCCATTCTTGTCCACCACGGCGTCATGCCTGTTGTGCATTTTTACCTGGCCGGGCAAATATGTAAAAGCAGAACCGTCTGCGTTAAATACCTGCTGCCCATTTTCATCATAAACAAGTTCTCCACCAAGATATTTTTGGTTTTCACCATTGATGTGCTTAACTGGCTCTCCTTTGAGATGAAGCAACGGATCGCCTACCTTGTGTACGACAGGTTGGCCATATAGATCATAGATCACAGCCCCGGTAAATGAATCTTTTACAGGATCCCCTGCTTGATAAATAGCTAATGTATACGGATCAATTTGTGCTTGAGCAGTGTAATAAAGGAGCTCACCGCTTACGAGGTCAACCTTCTGCTCACCACCAAAATATGTTTTTTGAGTTGGGTTTGAGGTACCTTCATATACCAAAGGTCTGCCGGTACCATCATAGGCAAGTTCTGATAATTGATAGGTATCAAGAACTGCATTAACCGCGAGGTTATTGCTCGTATCTATAATGTATAAAGTATCATTACCTGCACCTTCAGAGTGTATTATTTCAGTACGTTCGTAATCAACGGTATGGGTCCTGTTGGCCGGGATTAATGCCGGTTTGCTCGTCACCGTAAAAACCCTATAGCCATTATTATTAATATATAACAGCGACCCATTAACAAAATCTGTGATCAACGATGGCAATCCGGTATTGGTAAACGTTTTGCGGTTTTGATTATCAAGATAGACCAAAGCGCCCGAAGCATCGGTTAGGATTACCCGAATGCCTGTATTCGTGAACACTTTCTGACCATCTGAATTGTAGTAGACCAGGCTACCGTCCACCGTATCAATAATACATGGAATTCCGGTATTATCAGAGGTTTCCTGCCCACTCTCATCTAAATAGATTAAGACATTGTTAACCTCTTTTTGAACCCCTCTTTCCTGCACGCCACGCTCATGAATCGCCTTCTCCTGAACCATATCCATTACCAGCTCACCGCTGCTGTTTATGGTCACGACATGCATAATTACCTTACCATGCCCATCATCCTGCAGGATTGGCAATGTCTGTGGTAATTCGTAGTATACTTTGTTATTGCTGGCATCAGTGTAAAACAAATTGGAATGAGGAGTCGTATTTACCAGAACTTCCGGCAAATTGTCCATCAAGCTTCCCAGACTTACGGTTGTTACCTGATAAACATTCTCGACCAGATCATCATTACCTAAGAACGTAACATTATCGTGAATTGCGCTTAGTGTATTATTACTACTTATATAGACCGTATCATCTCCGCTGCCGCCAAGTATATTCACTTTCCCGCCGATCTGCCTGACATAGACGGTATCATTACCATCGCCACCGATTATAGTGCTATTCATACCGGTAACCGGGGTTACATTTATATAAGCATCCCCCCCATTAGCGTATCGATGAAGTTCTCCCTGAGCTATATATATATCGTCATTACCGGCACTCAGCCTTACCTCCAACTCTTCAATCCCGGAGATCTCAATTCCGCGATATGCCTCGGTATCAACCCTGGTCCCGGTCGGTAGCCCTAGACCTTCAAGGCTCTGGTAATTGTCTACCATCAACCCGTGCTCATCCGAATCTTGTTTAAATATCTGATTGCCCTGCTGATCTTCTCCTACCTGGACCATCCTTTTGGAAGACCGGTTAGTAATAAGACCTGGTAGAGATGACCCGCTCTGATTATGAACAATCAACCGGTCTCCTTTATCTTCTTCAAGACCACCGCCATCAATAGTCACCCTGCCTTTGATATCTGATATGTCATAACTGCCTTCAGCTTTGAAAGCGTATGCCAGCGGATCAACAACAACTGAAGGAGGCTGGACTATTTTGGAACGCGCCTCAGGATGTCCTACGCTGTAATTAAAGTTTAGTGCACCTACATTAATAGAGATCGTATCGTCATACCACCACAACCAGGACCACCATGAACCTATCTCCTCCCAGCTCACACCTGAATAGGAACTACTATCGAATCTAAAGTAAGGAATTAACCAATTGCACAAACTAACAAGATCATTTATATACCGCTGAATAGAAACATTTGGATTCATTCCATCCTGGCACCACTGGTCCCAGCTGATCTCAAAACTAAAATTATTAAAAGTATAGTGATAGCTGTCATATACTATTTCCGGAGGCAATTGAACAATAAATGCAGGAGGCGTATAGGTGTAAGAAGGAGGATCAAATACCATTGGAGGAGGTGTGCCGCCTAAATGAATAGTGTCATCACCTGAACCGCCGGTAACAGAAACCTCTAGCGTAGCCAGAGTGCTTAAAACGTAGATATCATCGTTCCCACCGCCGCCGTCTACTTCGATACGCTCTATACCCTTAAAATTAACTATTCTACCGGCACCGGCAACATAGGTATCCGTTATTACGAACACATCGCCAATAGGGGTCCCGACAATTACGATAGTATCAACACCAGTTCCGCCATTAATCGATACCGGAGCATTCTGCAGGTAATTATAGCGATTCATACCTGAACCACCAAAAACATTTGACAAGTTAGTTATCTGATCAGGGTTAGTTGTGTTTTCTTTTAAAACAAGAAAGGTCTTAAGCAAAAAGATATCGTTTCCTGCACCCCCATGGAGATACAAAGCAGCCCGATTATGATTAACTTCAAATCGATCATTCTGACCTGATCCCAAAATAAACAATGGAGCCGAATTACCATTAGTCATATTATTAGTATCAGCAACCGGGACACCATTAGGATATTCTAACGTACGATTACCGGTATCCGATATCATCGGTACTGTTCCGATTACTATTTCATCATCACCGCTGCCCATATCTACAATAGTTATTATCGCTGTATTATTTGATAAGAAATGATCATCACCGGCATAAGAATTGATCATCAATCTATCCATCGCCCTGAAGATTATCTTTTCGGAAGAAACACTACCTGCATCACCGACAACAAGATTACCGACACTATAAGCTCCGCTGCCGGACGCGTTCATAGTATAGGTATCCGACTTGTTAGTGCCGTTCACAACCAGTTGGCACACGCCTGAGGTTCCGTTATTGTCGAGATTGTAATAAGACCCGCTGGCACCTCTCATATTCAGGATTATATTTTCCGCATAGATGTCTGCTTCATTGCCTTTGGTATCGATATATACCGTCCCGATCCACGGAGTGACATAAATAGACGTTGCCCCTACCCGGATCGAATTATCCAGGTCCCCGACAACAATCGTATTATTGCCTTTGCCACCATAGATCATAGCGATATCAAAAATGTTATTCAAATCTTCGACTACGGCACCGGAGGAATACCAATCACCAAGAACAGCTAGCGTCAACTCAGGATCATCACTATTATTAATTATCGCTGCAAGCTCGCTATCACTCTTAAACGTCTCTTTAAGGAACACTCCGCCGGAATTATTGAGGATAGTACCTACAACAAATTTATTATTGAATAAGGACATATCTTTATTATTAGTTTCCAGTAAGGTGTCGTTGCCGCCGGAATCAAAGAAATAGTCTTTACCTTCTCCTCCGGTAACAAGATCATCGCCGTCCCCGCTGTTAAGGATATCGCTATATTGAGTTCCTATCAGCCGGTCATTTCCCGCTCCGCCTCGAAGGTCTACAATTATTATATCCGGATATATTTTTGTATCTGTTGCGCTGATTGGCCCAAACCCAGAAAAGTTAAGAGTATCATTGCCCCCCTTGGCGTCAATTACCACTCGATCGCTTTCAGACCTGACACTGCCCGAAATGATGATATTACTGACTCCCTGGTTAACGACCCTGACATCCTGCATCTTGCCAGTGAGTGGATCAGAGTTGATCAGATATCCTAGAAAGGAATCCTCGGTATCATTTCCTTCGATCGTTATCGTGTCCGTTGCTCCATCGTTATATACAGATCTAATCGGGGTATACACGCTGACGATGTCACCTGTTGTTGCCGAATCGCCATCAAGGTCTTCAAGAACATATTCATATCCGGTAGTAACTACCTGTTGCCCCAGATTAACGGTTAATTTGTTCAAGCCGGAATTTCTCAGGTCTCGAACAGTAATATTATCTGAACCACTCATAGCATCGAGAACAATTTGCTCTACATTGTAGCAATTAATAGATCCCCCATTAACATATTGAGCTAAAACTCTATCCTGTGCCGGCGTTGAAATCACTATATTATCAGCATTGACCGTTGCGAAATGTGCGAAAATATCGTTCCCACCTTCACCATAGATCGTGCTGCCCAAACCAAGAGTATTAAGATTGATCTTGTCATCTCCGGCGCCCGCATAAATAGTATTTGCGTCGCCATTACCATCAATTTCATCATTATCATTTCCACCGTAAATAGTATCAGCTCCGCTGCCGCCGATAATACGGTCAGAGCCTGCATCACCCTTCAGCGTCGTTGTACCTGTCCCGGTATATTCGATATAATCATCGCCATCCCCACCCTCAATATAAATAGTACCGTTGCCGGACGCATGTATATAGTCAGACCCGCTACCAGCACTTATAGATACAAGGCCTTTGCTATCACAAATTATTATGTCATCACCGGCTCCCCCGTTTATGTATACGGGGATCTTCACACTATCTTTAATAGTTATCGAATCATTACCATTGCCGCCATCGGCATAGATCGCAGTAACATTCTCGTATATTTTACTGCGGCCCATGGCAGTAACCTTAATAGTCGCATTCTGAGCAGTCCCTGCAACCTGCTCAATAAAATATGATTCATCGAGTGCGCTATTTGCCAGATCCCTGTATTGTCCTCGGGTATCTCCCATATTAAGATAAAGGTTACCTCCGCTCCACGAATGCGCCGCCACCGGCGTATTGCCCGCATCACCAGCCAGATACACAGGCTTTGGCAATTCCATATAACCAATGGTGAAATAAGCAGTTTTGCTTATTCTAACGAAAAGGATCTTAATACTTACAGTAACACTTAGCTCAATTTTGACAGTACCGGAACCTTCAGCCCCAAAGGAAAAACCCAGGCCAATGCCGCCAAGTGTGATACCAAACACCCTCGCCTCTACTGAGGCCGAACCACTCAAAAGAAACTTATAATGTTCTTCCTGAGATGGTGGAGGTGACTTGATCAGCTCAGAGCTTAGATGAAAATTGAAATCGCCTACCAACCCGAAGCTGGAACTCCCTAGAGTCATCCTGCCACTAAGGTCCACACTGAAATTACCGTCGGAATCAACATAGCCATAACCGTTAAGGGTTACAATCCCAAAAAAATCAATACTGGCAATAAAATCGAAACGCCATTCACCCCCAGTTACTACTACTTTAAAAGAAGCATTAAATTTAAGGACTTTAATTAATGAGATCTCCCCGGTCAGTGAGAGATAAAACGAATTAGCTTTGATTGATACCTTGTTATAGGTATGGACAGATCCCGTCGTATTGATCTGCAGTTTACCGGCAGCTGTAACATCTATTATTGCAAGATTGGCATTAAGTGAAATATTCACCCATAATACAATACCGTCACTATAGACCCCAGCCCCGCCACTAGCATCAAAACAGAAACCGCCAATTGAAAAACTAAGGGCAAACTGCATTTCGAATTGACTATTAGTTATAAGGATATCAAGAGAACCCGACCCGGTAGCAAAATTCTTGAACTTAATTGCCGCGTCAATATGGAACCTGAACCCAGGAGCAATAACTGTCGCATTCCCCGGCACAGTCTTGTTGACCCCAGTGGTATTCAGCTGGATAAGTGCCGAACCGCTAAACTCTAAACCAAGCGCAGCACCAAAATCGACACCGACATCTACCTGGAGGCTGGCAACAAGCCCTGGAGCTCCAACATACAAATATCCAACCACATTCAAGCTGGCAAAAGGCGACATATCAAGAGACGCCTCAGCATAGATCTCCAGACTGTCACTAATCGTAAAAACAAATAATCCATGTAGAGTTACCATCCCCGCGATAGCCAGATCGCCCTTAAGGTATAATTTCATACCAGAATGCAAAGTAGCAGGACCGAGTTCAAGATCACCAGTAGTTGAGTTACGCTCAAGAAGCCCGGTCTCAGGATCGATCATAAAAGTAGTAACGGTCTTGTCCGTCGCATAGGTATTAAATTCCAGTACGAATTCTCCACTGAGATTGATCCCTGGAATGATCCCTTTACTGGATAGGGTCAATTGGACCCGTCCGACAACACCGGGATCAGCTCCGGTAAAAATTCTAAAATAAATTGTCCCGGACATGGCGCCGAGAAAACTGATATTAGTACCAACCGCACCGGTAACTGTTGTGTCGATCGGAGCGCCTTCCCCGTCTAAATTGATTGTTACACCGACAAACCCATATAAATAAATGAGATTCATAAGTTTGACTTCGGCAAGGAGAGTAAGCTTGATATAAATTGCAGCCGGATCTGCTGTCGGGGTCCCATTGTCATTAGGTGCGGCCTTATATATTTCAACACGTGTTGACTGGCCTGCTGACAATAAAGGAATAAAGGCATCAGGCATAATAAAAACCTGATCCTTCATAGTTGTATTAAACATTACCTTAACTTTGCCGGTCATTTCAAAAATACCAGGCAGGGGAGGCAATCCAGGTATTACTGATGAACTGGCAGAAATATCCAGCATTCCGGCTACACCAGTATTAGCTCCGGACATAACAATAACCAACAGACCTGTTGCCTCAGCATTAATCCCCGATTCTCCGCCAACACTCAATGTTGCCGTTACAAAAATCTCTATTTTCTCAGTATTAATACTAAGGACAAACCCGCCGCCAAGGACAAAAATCGGATCAGCCGCCGGATGTACCGGATCTTTTACAAGCATTGTACCAACCACTTGAATTAAGAAACTCTTAGGGGCCAGGTTAAAAGACTGGATTTCACCACGCACATTAAGAACATAATTTCCGTTGACTAGTTCTTTTTGAATAAAATATTGTTTTTGCCCATCAATAATACGCCATTTTTGACCAGCCACTGTCGACTCTACAGTTGCACCTGCCCCAAGAATGATCCCACCATTTGCAGGCAGCGCGAATAAATCTTTCCATGCCTGACTAACATTATTACGTTGCAATTGTACTATCGGCAGGGAACTTATCAATGAAAGGTCTACAAGCTGAAAAAGAACGTCTCCAGGTATTCCTTCAAAAGTTAAAGCCTCAACCTTTTCTACAGATGTCGTATTTATCTGTAAAAGAGCTTCTCCGGTGATAAAAACACCATACTGCTCAAGGAAAGCAAAATTTGTCTGTAATTTTACTACGCCCCAGAATTGTGGAGTACCATCGGTTTTGTCAGAAGCATCAAGGATAAACCTGCCTGCACCGGAAGCAATATTGCCTAGCTTGTAGACCTTAACAGTTCCGGACATATCAACTGCGAATACTTTACGCTCAAAATTAAGATCGAAAATAACCTGGCCTCGGATTTCAAGTAAAGGCTCTTCAAGAAGACCAAGGGCTTGCAGTTCAATTCCGCCCTGTATCATTATCATGAAAGAACGACCGGAAGAATCGGCAGTCCCTATTTCTTCCATTACATTAAACGACTGAGTGCTGGAACTTGCAGTATTTCCTAATGAATCCGACCAACTGCCTTCAATAAATTCAATAGCAACTGTCCCGGTAACAAAAGCACCTGTAAACGTGTACCTGTAGGTATTTGTCGCTGCGTCAACCAGTACAGGAGCAACAGACGGATCAAGTGCAGCCGTACCTTTGCCCGTACCTGATAGTATAAACTCTGGAGTTGCGTCAATAACACTAGCCGCGTTCAGTGCTGTTCCGGCAATAGTATTAAAACTGATATCAATATATTTTCTGGTATTAAGCGTAGTTCTATCAATAGAAGAAACTGCACCAGGATCAACTACTGAGGCGGTCAATGCCACTATAGTAAAACCCTTGGTCTGGGCTAGATTCGTTGTCGTAATATCCTGCCAGGTCCCGGCAATAAAATCAATATTTACGGCACCTTCAGTGAATGCCCCATCAAAATAATAACGATAGATCATAGTTCCCGGAAGTAGTGTTGGAATATTGCCTGATAGCACAACACCAGCCGTTCCAGCACCGCTAAGACTAAACTCAGGAGCTCCGTCTATAATAGAAGAAGCATCGAGTTCTTCCCCGGAGGAAGGCTTATAACTGATATCTATGTAATGTCTGTTAATTGTTGAAGGAGTAGCAACAAATGCCGTTCCGGCAAAAGTGCTATCGGCTGTTACTCCGGCATCATTTGCATAACTCCAGGCCCCGGAAATAAAAGTAATAATTACATCCCCGGAAGTGTATGAACCCTTCACCCAGAAACGATACTTATTCATTGTATTATCAATAAGGACAGGAGCCTGCGTACTATCCAGCAGGACACTGGCAGCTCCAGCGCCACTCAAAACAAACTCAGGATCAAGATCGGTAACCGATCCTGAATTAAGGATCATCCCTGCAGGGACATTCAGCGAAACATCAATATACCCCCGGTTATTAAGCTGGTTCAATCCAACGATCGAGCCATAAAGCGAATCGGCTAAATTAGCAGTTGTTCCCTCTACAGTAAATACTTGAGAACTGGTCAGATTAGAATAAAGTGTATCTTCAAAATTGCCTTGTACAAAATTAACTGAAACATTTCCTGTGGCGAACTTTCCACTGACATAATACCGGAACACATTTGTTCCTGGTAACCGGGTAAACAGTCCACTGATAGTAACATCATCACTGGCAGTACACGCCGGATCAAAAGCAAATTCATCGCCGTCTATACTGGTAAGTTTTAAGGTATTATTTAATGTCGGATAATAGATAACGTCGAGATAAGTCTTTTCGTTGTATTGAGCAGGATTAACAATAGTTATTGGATCAAAGGTCTGGCCTGTCTTAATAAATGACCAGGACCCGGTAATAAAACTAACGGTCACGGTCTCTGTACCATCATAAGCGTAATTGCCCCGGATCCTGTAACTAAAGGTATTTGTTCCACCTATTCTTACAGGTGCTTCGGTATCTAATAGTTCAATGGTCTTACCGCTATTATGCGTCAAGGTTATTTCTGGCAAAAGGTCAGTGACTGAAACAGGATCAAGCTCGTACCCGGCTGGAGCTGTTGGTATCGTTACATTAAGAAGGATCGCATTAGAAATCGTAACAACAATATTGTCGGTAGCGTTAGGATTAACGTATGACCAGCTTCCAGGTACAAAAGACAGAGTTACATCCCCAGCAGAGAAAACTCCATTTAACCAATAACGATAAGTTCTCTCACCTGAGACAAGTATAGGAGCCTGAATACTATCAAGTGCAACTGTACCTAGTCCCGGTCCGCTCAATTTAAACTCTGCACCGGTATCAGTTATAGATGCAGGATCGATCAGATAACCTGCTGGTGGTGCGGGCAGTTCCACATCTATATAATGCCTGTTATTAAGCGTATTAATATCAATAGTACCACCTTCAAAAGGTCCATTCAGCTGAGCCGTCGGACCTTCAACTTTCACTTGTATTTCAGCGGCACTGACCGAACTATTGGTATCCTGCCAACTACCCTCAATAAAACTGAGTGTTACTATTCCTGGAACATATTTATCATCAGGAAGAGTAAGGGTATACCTGAACCTCGTAATCCCGGCATTGCTTAACCGCGTGTAGAATTCAGAATCAGTTTCATCGCCAATTTTTGTAATAATTACATATGAGTTGATTGAGCTGGCCAATCGCGCATTAAAAGCAACATCGCTCTCTCCAACTTCCCTTATAATAGCTTCAAATGGTTTATCCTCAAGAACAACTGGAACAGGAGCAGTCCCAACTGTAATGCTTATACCGCCCATATCCATAGTGAATTCAGCTGCCGCATCTAAAATTGAAGCATAATCAAGTGAACTTCCAGGAGTCGGAGTATATATTATGTCGATGGTTTTTGCCTTACCATTAAGCACACTTACATCAGTAACTGCTCCGGTAAAAGGATCAGAAATGCTCGCGACGGGTGCAACAATAGTAAAACTTTCAGTATAGGCAGAATTAGTCTTCAGATTATCTCCCCAGGTATTCTGGCTAAATACTATAGAGATATCACCAGCTATAAAATCACCGGTCAGGTAATACCTGTAAATATCAGTTCCAGGCAATTTTAACGGGGCGGCATTCTTAAACTGTATCGAACCTTTGCCGGTACCATTTATAGCAAATTCCTGTTCGAGGTCGGTTATGGAAGATTCATTAAGTGAATTATTTTTGGATGCACGGTATTTAATGTCTATATAACCAACATTAGCAGTAGTGTAGTCAAGTACAGTAACAGTACCTCCAACATTACCAACCTGAGTTCCACTCGCATCTATATAGAACCAGCTATTATCTTTAAAAGTCAAAACAACCGTATCTTCGGATTCATAATTTCCATTAATCCAATAACGAAAAACATATGTGTTTGCATTGAGGTCTTCACTAATTAGTACAGGACGCTGGCTCAAATCTGGGGTAATAATACTGCCACCTGCTCCGGTAGCTCCATCGAATTCAGATTGAAGGTCAAGGATGGAATCTTTATCCAAAGTACATCCGGCACCAACAATATATCTGACATCAAGATATCCACGATTATTCAAAGTCCCGATGCCTACAGTGGCTTCATTATAAGGGCCAGACAGAGCGGCCTCAGGATTTTCACCGGGAAGATCAACAGTAGTAAACTCTACTTCATTACCACTAGCATCCTTAAAACCCATTTTCAATTTGCCATAGGCAGTAAAAACTCTAACTTGGTCGGGAATATCTGCCAGGAAGAGAATAGTTATATCCCCAGCTGCAATCTTAGAAAGATCAGCATATAATCTGCCGCTGATACTTATATTATCTGCGGCAAAATTAAGCTTACCGACAACAAGGAATTTACCGTCAGTACTGAACTTGATCATGACCTGCCCATTAAACGTTTCCTTAGAAGTATAGTTGTCAAATATCTTACCGCTTCCAGTTATGGTCATCGGGGAGGTAAACGCTGCTAAAAATCCACCCAACCCAGGATTTGCTTTGACAGTCAAGTATTGTGTCGCTACCTGTTGCTTGACCTGTGATAACCATGTATCTACCGTAACATCTGTCGGCAATCCGAACACAGGGTCCCGGAGTTTGAAGGGATCATCAATTGAAGGAAGGGTCGTAAAAAATTCTACCCCGGCAGAAAAATCATTTATCGCAATCCCTGTCTGGGCACCGATAGGAATCCCGGCAGGCAAGGTTACATTAATGAATACACCTAAAGGCCCGAGCTCAGAGAGTGCCAACCTGATAGAAAACCCGCCCATTCCCGCGAACTTAAATCCGCCCTGAAGGCCCATAAACATAATACGGGCATCGATTTTAGTAACTGTATCAAAAGAATCGATAATATTGCCTAGAGCATCGAGCTTGAGGATACCGCCGATCAGTGCCGCATCGATTTCGCCGCCAAACATTCTACCCTTAACACCAACACCTATCGCACCTATATCTACTATTGGGAATTGGCCGGCCATAAGCAGACCAAGGTCAATCTTTATATCGTCAACAGTACCGGAAAAGTTAAGCCCGGATACCCCTTTTATACCTGTAACCGTAGCAGACAAAGTCAAAACAAAATCATCCGGGTCAGCTTCAATATCAGCCCACTCGATACCTATTTTGGATATCTTTATCGGCAGCCAGCTTGGCCAGACAAAACTATCAGCAGTAGCTCCACCTAAAATCAGAAAAACGCCGAATCCCGGTAAAGCTTTGAAAGAACCATCTCCAAGAAACGCAAAGTTACGGCCTTCTCCACCAATTACTACTGACCCGAAAGCAACTGTTGCCGACACTGATCCTACATGGAGCATCTCTTCATTGTCAGCTGCACCGGTATCAAGAATAATGTCGACGCCGCTAAGCGTAACAAATTTACTCAATTTTACTTCTATAGTATCCACGCTGAACTTAAACGCCTTAACTTGACCATGCTCAAATTCCAGCGTAGCACGTAACGCCTCGGTGTCAGCTATTCCACTGACATCAGTAGTTTCCGCGGTCAGCCTGTCCTTAATTATTACGCTCACAGGACTGCCAGGGAAAAATTTCGCCCCGCCGGAAGCTATGAATATTTCACCGTTAAAATCTACAGCAGATCCATAAACAACCTCAAAATTGGTAATCCCGATACGTATATCATCAAATTCCAGAATACTGCCAAGTTTTATTGCCGGACCATCACTGGCATCATGTGTCAATTCCCCAGCGCCGCTGAGTGTAACGCCATAAGCCAATATAGCCGACCCGATCTTAAACCCATTTGTCCTGACTGTTAGCGCTGGAAGTTCGGCAGTAGAGGTAATAACTCCAGCAACCTTAATTCTGTCAAAACTGATCCCGATAAAATCTTTGACTTCAAAAATCTTCTGGGCTTCTCCACCATTAGCAGCCGGATCATAATTAGGATCATAACCAAACTCAATTCCCTTAGCATTAACCCTGACAATATCAGAGATCTTAATTTCCAGTGTCTCAATCTTAACCGCAAAATTTCCCGGAACAGTAAGCGCTGAACCGACATTGCCACTTAGCAATTTAAGGACGTCCACTTCCATGTCAAATGTACCGAGGATCCCTGTCAAAGTAGTTGAAACCGCACTATCTGCACCGCCAAAAGCTAGTCTGGCCTCATCAGCTCCAATAGCTATGGTCAACACTAAGTTACCTTTATTAAAAGTTACCCCTGCAATGCCAATGGATGGTCCTACAATAACCAGAGGACCTATAGAATGCTCAGTATTGGCCGCGCCCATATCCTGAGCGTCACTCTGCACTGTGAACTGATACTCCGATTCAATATTTGCTAATACCTGAGTAGGATCGCTGATTTTTTTAAAAGAAAAAGTATTAACCAGCGCTTTTATTGTCACTTCGCCGCTGGCAAAAACATCAATTTCATTAGCCGTGTTTTTATCGGTAATCGTATATCGGTAAGTAGTTTCAGATAGTTTCTTGTAACCGCTGAATCTGGCATCTCCGGCACCTGCACCTGTAATAGTTAGCTCAGTTCCATCAATGCTGGCAATATCCAGCGCATACCCGTCCGGTCCGATAAAAGTCACATCAACATAACTCTTTGCCCGGATAACAGTAAGGTTGACCTGCGCACCGCTAGTAGGATTGCTGAGAATAGCTACCGGAACGATGGAAGGAAGAGGATCAGCTTCAGAAGCCTTTGTAGCCAAGGTAAATCGCTCGGTTTCAACAACATTATTAACACCGGACTCATCAGCAAATGCCATCGGAAGAAACTTCAGCGCAACCTGCCCATCCTCAGCAAACTGCCCGGAGAAAGTATATCTGAAAATATTTGTTGCGATTTTTGTTGCACGCCCGTTAATTGTCACTCCGGCCGGCGCTGCACCATTCAGTGTTAATATGAACTCGGAAGTATCATCAGTAATTGAGGATTCTTTTATCCCAACACTATTGGGATCATTAAAAACAACATCGATATATCCTCTGGTGTTTAATTCAGCCCTGTCAAAAACTCCACCGTCATAAGGAAGACTCAGGTCCGCAGTAGGTGTCCTTTTCTCGATAGCCGGGGCTGCCATTGTGGCGCCTATACCAAAAATCGAAAACCCGCTAACCTTAATATCCTGTAAACGGAAACCCTGTCCTCCACCTAAGGAAAAATTAGCAGATCCGGTTATGGAAAAAATTTCCTGCTCGCTGCCATCTGCCCTGGGTATGTTTATCGAAACGGTTGCTTCTGGTACTGCAACATCAACTTCTCCGGTTGGCTTACGTGTAAATGTAACATTCTTCTCAGCCGAAGTCTCCAGCTTAAATACATTACCGATATTGATGCTAACCTGACCTTCAAACATTTCGATTCGGTTATTTGAAGCAAAGGCGACAACGACCGAACCTGAATCAGGGATATTAACCGTATCATTTACAATTCTTCCACTGGTATTAATCTTTACACTTAATTGACCGGAAATAACAAACCCGGCACCAAGCCCAATTACACCGGCATTACCGGTAGCCATAATAGCGTAGGTCCCATCAAGAAACTTAACAATTCCCAACGAACTACATGTTACCAATACTCCAACTGCATCCGGATTACGATCGCCGCTTTCAAGTTCCGCAGGACCTTTACCTAAGAAAAGCTCGACATTTTTAGCTCCGATCAAAGTACGCTCAGTTGCGAGCCCAGTATCTACCTTCGCAATAGAATAATCACCGCTTAACCGCAGGTAATCACCTATGGTAAGAGTTGCATTGGTACCTGAAAAACCTTTCAGGTTACCTTCGCCGGTCTCAAACTTAACCCGGATTTCTTTGCTGTTTACGGTTATGGTCTGATCAATAATCTGTCCTGTAGTATTGATCCTGAACGCCAACTCACCCTCAAAAGAAATAACATTCCCTACATCAAGAACAATATTGCCTTTGAGTATTCCGGCAACACCGGTCTGATAAAAAATAAACCCGCCATATCCTCCACTGATCGCGCCTTCACCAAGAATGTTAGTAGCAATATCGGTTGCGCCAACCCTGATGATCTTAGTCCCATCATCCAGAGTTACCTGTTCAATCTGGTACGTACCAGTCAACGCAATGCCCGCTATCGTTAACGTAGTATTGTCTAATAAAATCCTGACATAAGGACCTTCAGGAAGATCTAATTCTATTGGATCACCATTGAACTCAAAAGATTCCTTTATAGCACTAGTACTATTGCTAATCGCTAAGGAAACTGTTGAGTTGAATGAGAATACCGGATCGGGATTAGGAATGGTTAACGCGACATCCATACTAATCTGGGCGGCAATACCCTTATCGGTTATAACCATGACGCCACTGCCATTAGTAAGGCTGATTACATTCTGAGCTGCTCCTTCGGCCCCATCTAAAAACGAGAAATGAATATCGGAAACGCCAACCTTTATTATATTCCCGCCATTATCATTAACAGACTTTTCAAAGAAAAAATTACCGCTGAGTGTCTGACCTGCGATGGTAATTGCTATGCTACCTGATGCCCTAAGTAATGATGTTGAATAGGTAAGATCAACATCCGGGGTACCGCTTCCGGTCGGGACTGACATCTTCCCCCCGGCTAGCTTGCTAAAATCAACGACATCCGGGCCAGCCCGGGTCCCATTAACCTCAACCAGCAAATTATCAGCCTGGATGGTAACAGAATCTACCCCTACAAGAGCAGCGCTTCCGCTAGCTTTAAGAGCATAATATTTATTACCGTCATTTGCAGTTGAATTAAGTATCGCAAGTCCAAATGCTACGTTACTTAAAGCAATACCGATTGCACCTGTAGGATTGGCCTCATAGGTACCATCATTATTTGTATCTGTCCAATACGGGCCGCCGATTCCGGCGAAGACATACACATGGCTGCCACCGACTTTGAGAACACTAACTTCTTTCGTCGTATTGTCGCTCAGAATTACAGTCGCAATTTCACCCTTTTCAAACGCAAAATTTCCACTCACAAAAACGTAATCACTGATGGCAATGGTAACATTGGCACTGGCCCGCAACAACGCCCCAGCATAATCAAGATCAACAGCCGGAGTCTCCGTTCCTGTCGGAACAGTCATCTTCCCACCGGCTAGCTTGGTAAAATCAACAACAGATCCCTCACTCGCTCCATTTACATCGATCTGTAACGAATCAGCTTGCAATGTTATATCAGGAATACCGAGTAGAGCGGCGGCTCCAGTAGCTTTCAGTGCATAATACTTCTCTGCATCAGCCCCGTTAGTTGGCTTCATCAGTGCAAGTCCAAAGGACACGTTGTTAAGTACTAACCCGATAGCATTATTTCCTGTTGGAGTATCAGTGCCATCAATTTTACCATCGTGGTTACTGTCAAACCAATAAGGTCCACCTAGACCAACAAACGCATAGATATTAGCTCCACCGATCTTGATAACCGTAACATTCTTCGTAGTATTATCAGCGAGGGTAACGAGCTCAACCCCACCTTTTTCAAACGCAAAATCACCGGCAATGTAAACATATTCGCTTATTCCAAGTGTTAAGTTGCCGCTAGCACGCAATAGGGAGCTACTATAATCCAAGGTAACTTCCGGATTTCCTGCTCCAGTCGGAACTGACATCTTTCCATCGGCTAGCTTCGTAAAATCTATCACAGCGCCCTCACTCGCTCCGTTCACTTCCAGAGAAATTGAGTTTGCCGTTAAGGTGATATCGGATATACCGATAAGTGAGACCCCACCAGTCGCTTTGAGTGCATAGTACTTTTTAACGTCCGCAACATCTGTTGGTCGCATCAAAGCTAACCCAAACGCAACATTATTAAGCGCGACACCGAGAGCACCTTCTACCGGAGTATCAGCACCATCAATTTTCCCGTCAGTATTACTATCCACCCAGTACGGCCCGCCTACTCCTGCAAACGCATAGATATTTGAGCCACCTATCTTAAGTACAGTTATTTCCGTACTAGTCGTGCTCCCTTCAAGGGTCACAAATTCTTTGCCACCCTTTTCAAAAGCGAAACTTCCACACAAATAAATATATTCACAAATGCCCAAGGTTACCGTCCCACTTGCCCGAAGCACGGCTTCATCATAATCAAGTTCGATATCAGCTGCTCCCGTCGGGATCAACATCTTCCCTCCGGCAAGTTCCGTAAAATCCACCACGTCACCGGCACTCGCTCCGTTCGCTTCCAGCGAGATCGAAGTTGCAGTCAAGGTGATATCGGACATCCCAACCAGGGATACACCACCACTGGCTTTTAGCGCATAATATTTTTTTACATCCTCGGCATCAGTCGGCTTCATTAATGCCAGGCCAAAGCTCACATTCGTTAAGGCCAGTCCCATCGCTCCTGCGGTTGCCGGAGTATCAGTTCCGTCGATCTTCCCGTCATTATCGCTATCCACCCAGTACGGTCCGCCGATTCCGGCAAAACCATAGATCGAACTTCCGCCGACCTTAATGACAGACACATCCTTTGTGCTTGCATCAGTCAGCGTTACAGTTTCAATACTGCCTTTTTCAAAAGTAAAATTACCGCTTACATATATATAGTCGCTTATTCCTAAGGTCACGTTACCCCTGGCACGAAGCAGCTGCGAACTAAAATCGAGCTCAACTTCAGAAGTCCCATTACCTGTAGGAATTAGAATCTTACCACCGGCTAACTCAGTAAAATCTACTGCGGCACCAAGGCTTGCTTTGTTAACTTCCAGGGTCAATTCTTTTGCCTGCAAAGTAAAATTAGTCAAACCGACCATGGCCACGTTACCAGTTGACTTAAGTGCATAATATCTCTTGATGTCAGATGCATCAGTCGGGCGCATTAATGCCAAGCCAAAACTTGCATTACTTAAGGCAAGACCTAATGCTGTATCAGCTGCCGGAGCATCATCTCCGTCGATCTTCCCGTCATTATTGCTATCCACCCAGTACGGTCCGCCGATTCCGGCAAAACCATAAATCGAACTTCCGCCGACCTTAATGACAGACACATCCTTTGTGCTTGCATCAGTCAGCGTTACAGTTTCAATACTGCCTTTTTCAAAAGTAAAATTACCGCTTACATATATATAGTCGCTTATTCCTAAGGTCACGTTACCCCTGGCACGAAGCAGCTGCGAACTAAAATCGAGCTCAACTTCAGAAGTCCCATTACCTGTAGACACAATCATTTTTTCATCAGCCAGTTTAGTAAAATCTATTACCGGACCTTCACTCGCTGAGTTAACTTCAAAAGACATTTCATCAGCCTGAAGCGTCAACCCCGGTATACCTACCAGAGATACGCTTCCGGTGGCTTTGAGTGCGTAATATTTTTTAAGATCAGCACTGTCTGTTGGTCTCATTAAAGCCAGACCGAATCCCACATTATTAAGTATCAAACCAACTGCACCGGCTGCAGATGGGGTATCATCGTTATCGATATCACCATCCGGTTCACTGTCCACCCAGTACGGTCCGCCAATACCGGCAAAGCCATAAACGTTACTGGCACCGACTTTTAACACTTTTACTTCTTTAGTTGAATTATCACTCAAGGTCACGGTTTCCACAGTTCCCTGCTCGAACGAAAAATCTCCGCAAACGTATATATAATTCTGGATACCGAGAGTAACATTCCCGCCCGCTCTTAACAACTCGTTATCAAAATCAAGTTCCACATCCGGAGACCCGCTGCCTGTAGTTACAAGCATCTTACCGTCAGTTAAATTAGTAAAATCTATTACGTTGGTAATCACTTCGCCTTGAGTATTGTAAGTCTTGTTAACTTCTATCGTCATTTCATTCAGCGCGAGGTCCAGTCCGCTAATGCCTACAACCGCGGCGCTGCCTTCTGACTTAAGCGCGTAATACCTGTTATTATTGAGCAAATCAGTTGGCTTTAATAAGGCCAATCCAAAATTGATATTGTTAAAGATCAAACCGATAGCACCACCTGATACAGGGGTATCAGTGCCATCGATAACACCGTCATGATTACTGTCTACCCAGTACGGCCCGCCAGCTCCAACAAAACCACGGATATTATTGCCGCCGATCTTGACTACACCCATCTCAGTAAAGGCGGTATCTCCAACAAGTTTAATAGACTCAACCGCACCTTTTTCAAATGCAAAATTACCACTTAAATATACATAATCCTTGATCCCAAGAGTAAGATAAGCGCTGGCTTTAATAATGGCTACATTATAATCCAGTGCTATATCAGGGGAACCGCTACCAGTCGGAACAAGCAGATTACCACCTGCCAGTTTGGTAAAATCTATTACTGGTCCGGCGCTGGCACTGTTTACATCAATCTTGACCTTGTCTGCCTGAATAGTCATATCAGAGATACCAATCAGACTTACATTGCCGCTGGCTTTGAGCGCATAGTATCTCTTAGTGTCAGCCGCATCCAAAGGCCGCATTAAAGCCAGTCCGAAGGTAACACTATTCAAGGCTAGCCCCATTGATCCGGTCATCGGAGTATCAGCTCCATCAATGACATCATTACCGGTACTATCTCTCCAGTACGGACCACCTAGCCCAGCGAATGCGTGGATATCATGCCCACCGATCTTAATAACTTTCACGTCTTTTGTTGTATTGTCTGCAAGGGTAACAGCTTCTACACTACCTTTTTCAAAAGCCAGACTGCCGCTTATATATATATAATTGCTTAGACCAAGACTGCCGGTACCGCTAGCTCGCAATACCGAAGAACTGTAATCCAGCTCTATTTCAGGAGTTCCTGTTCCTGTCGGCACAATTAGCTTACCAGCAACCAGTTTAGTAAAATCTACTGCATCTCCCAGGCTAGCTCCGTTGGCCTCAAGATTAAAATCATCTGCCTGGATTGTTATATCAGGTATCCCAACCACACTTACACTACCAGTTGACTTAAGAGCGTAGTACCGTTTAGTATCAGCGTCAGCAGACGGTCTCATTAAGGCCAATCCAAAGGCCACGTTACTCAGGGCAACTCCCAATGCTTGCGCAGACTGCGTCTCGTAAACACCGTCACTATTATTATCTACCCAATATGGCCCGCCTATTCCTGCAAAAGCATAAATACCATGACCACCGATCTTAATTACTTTCACTTCTTTAGTCGTATTATCTGCAAGAGTAACCGTTTGATTATCACCTTTTTCAAAAGCGACTTTACCGCTAATATACAGGTATTCGGAGATGCCAATCGTTGCATTCCCGCTCGTCTTCAGCATTTCTCCGGCAAAGTCCAACTCCATATCATCAAGTCCGGATCCGACCGGCACCAACATTTTGCCGTCGGTTAACTTTGTGTAATCAACGACGGCAACAGGATCCCCGCTCACCTTATCAAACGCCTTATTCACCGTCATTTCTGCATTGGCATAAGCAAGCGTTAGATTATTCAAACCGACCAGCGCCGCATTTCCGGTAGCCTTGAGAGCGTAATACCTGGAATTATTAAGTGCGGCAGTTGGGGTCATAATTGCTAAGCCAAAACTTATATTGCCAAAAGCAACACCCAGAGAATTAGCATCAGGAGTATCAGAACCATCTATTATGCCGTCAGCATTGCTATCCCAATATGGCCCGCCGATTCCGGCAAAAGCATGAACTGAATTTGCCCCGATCTGAATTACTTTTACATTTGTAGAAGTCTCGCTGCCGACCGGCGTAATATCGACGGCACCATTATTCTGGTAAACGAAAGTTCCGCAGATAAATATGAAATCATGTAACCTTAATAGCCCGGTAAGCTCTATGTTCTCCAGATTACCCTCATCAGCCAAAAACTTAACCGCTATTTGGTCAGAAACCCCTAATGTCTTATCAAGCTCCTGACCGGTAGTATTCTTCCTTATCTTTACATTACCCTGAAGACTAATATCATTAATTCCTATCAAAGAACCTGTGCCAATTCCGGTCATTGCGTACGTCCAGCTCGGAGCAAGCAGCTCCCCGGTGGTGTCATCCTGCGCAAAATGGCCCAACATAACTAACCCCAGGTCTGAAACAGTCATCAGCAAACCGGTACCCTGCTGTCCGGCAAACATCGAAACATCTTCAACGACAAGTTCTATCTCGGCATCTGAAAGCTGTACTGTAAATATCTCATCAAAACTCTTACCGCTAATATCTGACAAATATAGTTTTTGATCAATCCCGTTAAGCTTGATATTTGCGCCGGTATTCACATCGATCGAGGCATTGTTCAAGTCAGTTTGAAGAAAACCTGTATCCATTCCGATATTAATATTATTAAGGTCTAACAGGACATCGATATCCATATTACGTAATATGAAAAAAACTGTTTCTGCAATAGGGATACCACCATCAAGCAATTTGTTTAGATCGATGCCAAAGGCTATATCAATCGCAATGCCAGATTGCAGGGAAACAGAAGCAACTCCATCGGACTCCAGACCTAGTGCAGTCAAAAACGGTCCCAGATCAAAATTTACTCCAAATTGAGGGTTTATATCGAAGGAGACATCAAAAATCAATTGTGGACTGCCGTTAATATATGTAAGAGATGCTCCCAGATTAGAACCGGCTAATTTAGGATTGATCTCAGCCTTAATCGCATTGACGATCCCGCTAATCTCAGGCTCATCAGGTAATGCGAAATATGTAGCCAAAGCATCATGGAATTTTAGCAGATCGCCAATCTTGTATCCGGCTGAAGTAAACAGTCCATTGATGCTTTTATTAATAACAGGGATGCTACTGTCAAATGGAGTAAACCCATTGATCATCCCTCCCAAATTATCCAGCTCTAAAAATAGTTGTAACAAGTAACTCTCTAAATTCAGCCCAAGAAAATCACCCAGACCAATCCCGCCAACAACGACATCACCACTAACAGATAGATTACCATTGAGAGATCTCACATCTACATCATCGCTACCACCGGACAATACTACGCCAGCCACAGAAGGCAGAGATTCACCCATGCTTCCAGCAACACCAATTACATCAACAACAACATCATCGCAATCAACATAAACAACGCTACCGCCACCATTCATATTGAAAGCCACAGAATCACTATCATTAGCTTGATTATCAAGCAATATATTACCACCGCTAGCCATCACCTTTAACTTGCCAGTCAAAATAGATGAACCGACAGACTGACCTGCACCGCCAGCGCAAGACACCTGAAACAGGCCAGAAGCTCCAGAAACTCCACCACCAGTACTTAGACCGCCCAGACCAATTATATTTCCAACAGAAATAGATCCAGAATCATTAACAACCGTAGCAACTCCACCGGAAGCTCCGGCTATTCCAGCGCCCGATGAATTACCGCCAGAAAAATCAATATTGCCAAGCAATAATATATTACCAACCCCGGCATTCTTTATAAGAATCTCGCCACCAGACACACCAGTCAGCCCACCACTACCAGCTGACGAGATATATCCCCCAATCGAAGAAGCTATACCCGCACTAGAGACAATAGAGATATCGCCTCCGCCAGAAGATATATCATAATCCATACTAAGCAATAAACCAGAAACCAAGTTTACACTTCCACCAAGAGAGGCTATATTACCACCAAGAACAAGACTAGCACCACGACTAGCAAAAACAACATTGCCATCAACAGCAACATTACCACCAACATTCACCGCCCCAGCCGCATCAACTGAAACAGACGAAAGACCAGAGCCACCGATATCACCTAAGAGCTCAACCGTAGTTCCAGCTTCAATAATTAAGTTATCAACAATACCATCATTTTTACCAGTTATTGAGCCTGAGATATAAACGCTACCCGTTGCTCTTAAGGTTACATCTCCGTCGATAATCACCGAATCGTTAATAATAATATCGCCACCAGTAATTATGCCAGCACTATAGGTTGTTGTATGCCCAGATCCATATATCACAAAAGAAACCCCAGCAGAGCCAACAATAGGACTATTAATATGAACCTCACCACCAGGCATTGGAGCCATAATTGTTACATTGCCAGTTAACAGAAACGGATTATTATCGTTTTGATCAGGAGACCCTATTTCGATTATGGAATTATAATCAGGACTGCCTATTATAATATTTTCATTATTTGAGGGTAATTCATTGACATTGATAATTGGCTTATTAGGATTGAAATTCACGGTGCTTTTCGTTGAAACAACTGCTGAGCGAAGGGGTATACGTGGTAATTCTATAGATAACACATTACCAACTCCAGGGTTACTACCTTCCTGCAATTGGGATTCTTGACTATCAACTATAGAGCCCGACCCACTGACTACCTGGGCTGGCGGTGCATTTGATGCGTCAAGCGTTAGAACACGCATCGCTGCACTATCCATAACACTCACTTTTGGCGGAGCATTTGCGGCGTCAAGTGTTATAACTCGAGTTTCACTATTATTAAGAATCGACTCGGAAACTGCTTGGGCCACACATTGAGTAGCCAAAACGATACTGGAAGCACTCGAAGTTGAAGCGTTAAGAACTGGCTGAACTTCCTCGACAGACCGATCTGAAGTTACAGTTTGTGAATCAAGACTATCATCTGCAACCGGAGTATTTTGGTCATTATCAACAACCGAAAAAATGTTCTGATATAGTGTTTGATCAAACAGACTATCAGCACTGCTCATTACATTATAGGTATTATCATGAAAATCATTCTGGGAATTATCAAGAAAACATTGTTGTTCAATGCTGCTCGTAACAGAAGTTCCGGAAGACACAATCAGTCCTGCTCCCGTCGTATCTATCGACAGTAGAACTCTTGGCTCTAACGATTCTAATTGATATTTGGATTCACTACCCATATATATATTTCTTCTCCAGAATAAAATAGTATCATTAAAAAAACACTTATGTCAAAAGAATAATTAATTTCTCATTTATCACACGGACATGAAACTCTGATATAAATATCGTAATGATTAATTATTTATTTCAATTCTTCCAAAGAATACTATAACCGGCACACCTGATCATATAATTAATTTCAGTAATTTATTCATGGCACTATTGCAATAATTATTACAGACTTCATAAAGATATCCGTTTATTTTCATGCAGCTGATGCTGGCAATGAGTAAATACAATTAATTCAACAAATATTTTTACAAATTGCATTTATATATTTGTTGCAATATAATTTATAATACATACAATATAATTTACTGGAGGTATCATTATGAACAATGAAGTTTGGGATGATTTAGTTACATTCGAAAGCTCTGGAATTAAAAAAGGAGAAATTTTTGTATCAATATCAAAATCTCATGCAATAACTTTAAGTGCTAGTTTTGCTAGAAAAGCTGACAAAAACATTAAGTTTGCCACACACATTGTTTTATCTTATTCAAAAAGCAACAATGCTCTTATTCTGAATTTTACAAATGACGGAGATACTCCCGGTTCATATAAAATCACAAAAGGAGTTAATCTATCAGTAGCTGCCAGATCATTTTTTTCATTTTTTGACCTTGATATTAACCAGTATGCGGGACGCTATTTACCTGAAGAAATGGATATACCTAGGGTTGGGAAACGATGGGGGATCTTCCTAAACAAGAAAAAATAGGCTGATTCATTCAACATCCGCATAGGCAAAAGATAAAGAATCATCAAGCCAGGTATCCATACGCACCACGGATTTTCTTCTTTTGTATGCGATTCGCTGCGCATTATTCTGCGCGATATTTACAATTTGCAAAGCTACCAACCTGCCTCCGGGGAGATTGTTTTTGATCAAAACGGTTACTAGTCTCCTCACGAACCCAGGCACATAACGAACCAGAAGTTCGTCTTCCATACTGACAAACAGACGGCTACTGCCTGGGTCTCCCTGCCGCCCTGCCCTGCCAAATAATTGCCGATCGATTCTCTTTGACTCATGGCATTCGGTACCGATGACGTGTAGTCCACCCAATTCGACAACCTCTCTTGCCAGGATAATATCAGTACCTCTACCAGCCATATTTGTAGCTACAGTTATCATCCCAGGCTCACCGGCATGAGTCACTATCATAGCCTCTTCTTTGTGCTTGACCGCATTCAGCAACCGGAATACCAGTCCACGCTCCTGCAACATCGCAGCCAGTTGTTCACTGGCCTGTACGCTTCTGGTACCAATCAGAACCGGCCTGCCCTTCACATGAAGCTGTCGTATTTCTTCAACTATTGCACGCCACTTGGAAGCGTTATCCGGATATACTTCTGCAGGATATACTTTTCTCTTGCATGGTTTATTTACTGGTATTGGGACTACCGGCAAATGGTATATACCAGACATCTCCGTAGCAGCTTCCTTAGCAGTACCGGTCATTCCTGATAATTTATGAAAAAATCTGAAAAACCGCTGAAAGCTTAAACGGGCCAGTGTTTCTGAAGTACCGCTAATCTCCAGGTTCTCTTTCGCTTCAATTAACTGTTGCAAACCGGATTGCCAGGTTCGTTGAGGCATCATTCTTCCGGTGAATTCATCAACAATAACGATCTTGCCGTCCTGAACAATATATTGTTTATCTTTATGAAAGAATTCCCGAGCCGTTATGGCCTGCTTTATTAGTTCCATGCGCCTTTCGAGCGAATTATAGAAATCTGAGGTACCATTGCCCGTTCCTGACAGTTTCGATTCAAACCCCGGACTGAGTTCTATATCTTTATAGCGGTGATCAATTTTATAATCAATCCCTGGAATTAATGAGGCTGCAATACTATTAGCGACTTCACATGCACGGACAAAATCTTGATTTACCTGTGATTTGGAAATAATCAGCGGAGTTACTGCCTCATCGATCAGGATGCTGTCCGCTTCATCAACAATAGCAGTGTGAATACCTCTCATTACGACTCCCTGTTCTATTTCAGCTCGCTTGCCCAATAAAAAACTAATCAAACGACGCCCGCTGAGCTGCCTGGGTCCAAGCCATAATCTATCTCTCAAAAAATCAGCAACAATTTCTTTACTGGTAGTATAAACAATATCGTGGTTATATCCGGTTTTTCTGGCATTATGGTCCATCTCCCCGGTAACGCACCCACACGTCAATCCACAATATTTGTATAAAGGCGAGAGTAAAGCAGCGTCTCTCTCAGCCAGGTAATCATTAACAGTAATAATATGGCAGGGATTACCACTCCAGGCGTTAAGGACAGCCGCCATGCCAGCAACGAGAGTTTTCCCTTCTCCTGTCGCCATCTCAGAAACGTATCCCCTGTACAAGGCCCATGCCCCGGCAATTTGAACGGGATAAGGAATCAAGCCAAGCTCTCTGCCGGCAACTTCTCTTATAGCCGCAAAAGCTTGTGGCAAAACTACTTTTTGATCTGCTTTTTCCCTACGAAAAAGCTCCCTTAATTCTTCCAATTTTAATTTAAGATGTTTATCGCTGAGCTTACTCCACTCAGCAGCGCGACCATCTACATCTCTTGCGCGCGACAATAATTCTATACGCACATGCGGACCATGTTTGAATAAATGATACAAATTATGAAATTTTGCATCCAGCCCGTCATAAATTCGAGAATGCTTCCTGATAGACGTTCGCTGATAATCTCTTTTAAGTATATTCATGGGTTTTAATAGTGATATCGTTTCTGTACTAGCTGACGAAAACTTCGCCACCATTGCCGGAGCAGAGGTTCGCTGGTTAGCTCGAACCTGATCTTCCCTGTTCGTCCATGAAACATTTTCATACCATTATTATTATCCAGATATGCTCTCACTTCGTAAAAAGGTTCTGTCGAGTGAACGCCTTGAGCGTCGTTAGGATCAATCGGCACATCCCCACCGGCTTTCCAGCCAAGCGCTGCAGAAGGAAGGATGGTTTGCTCCATTGGAATTTTAACGTACCTGAATACCGGAACTTCCGTATCGGCCTGCCCGACCAATTTCACGGAAGCTCTTTTCACTTCGTTATCGAATATTCTAGAGGTATGGACTTCTGGAATAACCGAAGCGAAATAATATGCACTTTCATTAATGATCTGACCTATTGGCGCCCCCCGACGAATCCACATTCCCAAATAGTCTGCTACATTACCAACCACCCAGACGCCTGAAATCTCAGCCTTTACGACCAGCTCTTCCCGATCATGCTGCAACCTATCAAGTCTAGTCTGAATTGCCTGTATCCTTGCCTCCACCGTAGCTAAATCCTCTGGCCTTTCGGCAAGTGCCAGTTGTCTCATAGCATAAGATTCCTGAAGAGAAGCCATTGCCTCATTAATCTGTAGGTCGATCTCTTTATTCTCAAGGATAATCAAAGGCTGACCTGCACTGACTTGTGATCCGGGTTCGATTTCGATCTTTTTTACATAGCCGGAAACTTTACTGTTCACGACAAAATATTCAGAAGCCTTTAATACCCCGGAAGCCCTGAAGCTGTTAGGAAAAGGGAAATAATAAAAGAACCCGACAACAAAAAGTAGAAGGATGGATACAACAGTTATAGCCCTGAGCCTGATTCGCTCCAGCTTCGGGCTTGAACTTAAATACTTTATAAGTTTAACCAGTGGAACGATTATCCAGGTTATGCAGCAGATAAGAGCCATAATAATGCCGGCAAGCAAGAACCTGTCAGCAATAAAAAATATTATTGAAGCAAAAACAATCAGCTTATATATGCCGCTCAAAACGCCAAAAATTGCTAACCAAAAAGCCTCCTTCAAACTATAGGCCTGGCTTGTGGACCGCTTATAACCAAACGCATATTTTTCAACTAGGTGTGTTAATTGTTGTGTTGCCTTTGTATGCAGGTTAGGAATGTCCAGCCAATCCGACAACATGTAATAACCATCGTAGCGCAACAACGGATTGATATTGAATACGACAGTTGACAAAGAAGCAACAAACATCATGTTATATGCTAGTGAATGCAGCAATCCTCCCGAAGTATTGGCCCACACAAATACAGCTAATGCCGCGACAAAGATTTCGGTAATCATACCAGCAGCACCTACCAGTATTCGCTGCCATTTGTTTCTAAATGCCCAGGCAGCTGTCGCGTCCATATATGGAACCGGGCTAAACAACAGAAACATAACACCGATTATATGAACTTCTCCTCCAAACCTGCGCACAGCGAAGGCATGTCCGAATTCATGAAAAGTTTTCACCAGCAACATTGCTATATATAGAAGAAACAAATTGGAAGGGTTAATAATCCCTTGTGTTTGAACTGATACTTCCGCAAACCTGTCTATCACAATTTTGATAGCTGAGCCAACAACTGTCAGCCAAAGTATCGCACCCAGAGGATTCATTATTAACCGTATTAGCGGAAGTATATTTTTAAGAAAACTGTCAGGATCAAATAACGGTATCCTGAAGAACATAATATTTAATAAATTGGATTTCATAATCCTTTGCTTTTTATTTTTATACCGATCAAAAAGTTTTGCGCTGTCCGGAGGCATCTCGTAATGCAAAAGATTCGATTGATACAATTGTACCAGCAGGTTTATAACCTCTTCCTGACCAGGCGCTGACTCAGGAGCAGCAGAAATCATTTCCATCCAGACTTCTTCGACAGTTCGGTCAAGGCCAAGCCTTATAACAAATTCATAAGCTTCGGGCCGGAGTCTGTAAAACTGGTTATTAAAAGGATCTGAGAGCACATACCAGCGCGCTCCCCGAAATAATTGGCGATGCACTTTAACACTTGACCGCAAACAAAGTTTTTCATTTGCGATTCTGTACCATGATTCATGAAATATCTTGGTATCATTTGCCATGTGTAATTACCACCACAAACGTAAGCGTAGGAAATCAACAGTGCGGTGCATGAATACCCAGAGTATAGTACGTTTACCTATATTAATTTTAGAGATTCCGGTCATGCCCGGTCTCCACCATTGTTTGCTCCCGGTCTGAAACCTGGCATGCACAACAAACACATTTCCCTCTTTTTTTGCTACCGCAGCCGGCTCTACCCGAAAAATATCTATTTTATAGGTATCCTGAGGACGACTGGCAAAAGCAACTTCCCCATCCATCGGGATTTTCAAATCATGGATATCCGACTCATCGACTTCCAGTTCGGCATAGAGATCTTCAACTTTCGCGACCTTAAAAAGCACATCGCCCTGTTTAACCGGTTCACCCAAACGTTCCAACAGGTCGCCCTCAATAAGTACGCCATCAATCGGAGAACGGATCAGAGACCTATCCAGCCGATAATCTATCTGGGATAACTGAGCAACAATTTGTGCCAGCTGGGACTCAGCTATACGCATATCAGCCAGATTTCTACGAGCCATAGCTTTTTCATATTCCCGCTCGTACCTTATTTGTTCGGCTTGCCGGGATGCTTTTTCGAGCAGCAGATTGCTCCGATCAAATACCAGTAAGTCATTAGCCGTTACAACACTATCACCGGGACGTACATTAACTTTTTCTATATGTCCGTCAAAAGGTGCTGAAAGATAAGCTACACTATCAGTCCTGACAATAACAGGCGACTGGACCCGGTATGTTATCTTTCCGAAACATATCACCCCAAGCGCTATAGTTATTAGTATTGCCAGCAGCTTTGTCCAGACATGATCAAAGCCAAAAACTTTAGCGATTTTTGATCTGGTATACGTAACTAGTCTTGCGCCAAACCAGCGGTCCTTAAGCTTCAGATCAGCCAGAACCCGGGTTGCCTGATCACAAGCCAGTTGAAGAAGCCCAAGTTCCAGCTCTAAGAATGTCGAAGAGGCCCTCTCACAGGTTAGAACTGCAACAGGCTGTCCTTCACATCTCAAAGGAAGGGAACAGAGGTTGGGAATATCCTGGGAATCAGCATAAACTTCATGTAATCTGGAAATGGAAGTCCGATCCTTAACCGGAACAATAATCTCGCTGTTTTGGTCAATAGCTTCTTCCATAGCAGCTTCCAGCTTCTGTACTGCATCAGATTTACGGTCAAAGGCATCAATATGGCTTATAGCCTGAGTTGCAATATATCCATTAGCCATCCAGCCCAGACTAACCCTGTCGCATTTATGTCTTGAGGCTATTTCATTACAAAAATTCATAGCGGCAGCTAAAAAACGTTTTTCCGCATTCAGGATGACCATCAAATCCAAAACACTGGAAAAATGCTCAACCCGGGATTTTGATTCAGCGGAAGCGCGAAACTGCTGGTAACTGGCCGGCACATCAGTTGCCATTTTTAGAAAAGGCGTCCTGCGGGTTGCAGTACTGAGGTTTTCTTCATTAATAAAAAAAGTTGCCAGACAAATTCCATTATCAATACTTGTTTCCAAAACGGCTGACAGCATAATCAGCTTTGCTTCACGAATTATTCCTATCTTTTTTGACGATAGGGTATCGGCGAATTCAGTTAAATAATTTTGCAGAGCTCCGGCGGTGACATTAAGATTTGGATTCCGGGGTTGTGCAGCAATGATATTCCAGTTATTGGAATTATTGTTTTTAAGTGAAATTACTCCGGCATCCGCATACAACACCTCAACCAGAACTTCGATAAAAGCTGTCCAGAATTTTGCAGGTTCACCATCAAATTGCCGTAAAGCTTGCAGACGTTCCAGGCTACCATTAAGAACCTCGTCGCCCAGCGGCTCGTTTTCAAAATTAATATAATAAAAATGGTCCGGCTGATTAATTTGACTAGCAGAAGTATCCGTGTTTTTCATAGCATCACTCCAGAATCATTGATCCAGGAACACCTGGGTTAACTCTGCCATCCTCGTTACCAAACAAAACCCTTACCTCTCTCAAACCACTTGCCGGGTCAACTACAGGAGAGATATGTTCAACGGAGCCAATTTTTCTTATCCAGTATCTTGAATCGCCGATATTCAAATAAACTTTGGCCCCTACCTTTAAACGATGTGTCAAACCATCCGCAATGAACGCAGTAAAACGACATTTATAGGCATCAACCAATCTTATTAACGGTTGCTGCGGATTGCAGTTTTCGCCAATCTGGAGAAAATGTTTAACTACAGTTCCGTTAAAAGGAGCAACTATATTACGTTCATTCAACTGAACAGCAGCTATTTTATATTCCAAATCTTCCTTGATCTTATTTGTCCTTATACTCTCAAGTTCTTCTTCCGCAGTCTTGCATTCAAGTATCTTCTTATGAAGGTCTTCCTTGCTTACCGATTGCGTTTTGTTATAAAGTTCCTGGGTAGCTTTTTTTTCTGCTTGCAATAATTCCACACGGCTAACAGCTACATTCAGTTCTGCCCGGCTTTCAGAAATAAGTTTCCTTCTGTTTACTTCTAAGACTTCCTGCTCACTTGCCAGAGATAATATGACCGAGCCCTTTGTAACATACATCCCGTCATTAATATTGATCGAAGCAATACGGCCCTGCACTGTAGCACTCAAAGTTGCATCAATAAACGGCTCAGTTATTCCTCGCACCACCATCGCAGCTACCGGATAATTAAAAGCAAAAAGCACCAAGATTGCCATTATCGAGACAGCAGTGTTTTTTTTGAATCCAATTTTATTTAAAATAATGTAACTCATCTTTTTTTCCTTATCAATAAATTACTTGGCATTCCAGATATCATTCAACCTGGTCCCCGCACCGTCACTACCGCCCAGCACCCACAGCTTGCTATCGAACACAACACTGGTATGTCCGCTCCGTGCAGGCCACTCAGCTGTTCCGGCAGACCGGGTCCACGTGGTACCGTCTTCAGAATACCAGACATCGTTTTTCTTGGTCCCGTTTGTACCGCCAAGCACCCAAAGCTTGCTATCATAAACCAGCGACGTGTGCAGATACCGGCCAGCCCACGAATTTATTGCGTTCACCGATTTCCATTCAATACCATCGGCAGTGTACCAGATATCACCGGCATTACCAAAACTATTATTGCCACCGGTAAGCCAGATTTTATTATTAAAAAATACGCATTTATGACCCTCTCTACCTGTCCAGGCAGCATTTTCTACTTTTTTGACCCACGTTATACCATCTAAACTGCTCCAGACGTCATTCTTGTAAGCACCGTCATTACCACCGATCACCAGGATCTTATTGTCAGTTACAACAGTTGCCAGTCCGGAACGGGGCGACCATTCGGCATTAGCAGTTGCCATGTGCCAGGACATTCCTTCGTCACTCGAATACCAGACATCATTTTTCAGGACACCGTCATTACCGCCCATTAACCATAGCTTATTTTGAAAAACAATACTTGACTGACCTGTTCTAGCTGTCCAGGCAGCATTTTCTACTTTTTTGGTCCAGTGACTGCCATCACCAGAGCTCCAGACATCATTTTTCGGAGAACCGTCGTTTCCGCCAAGCACCCATATTTTATTATCATATACCATACTGTTATGCCCATCCCGGGCGGTCCAGGCAGCAGTTTCAACAGCTCTGGTCCAGCCTTGTCCTTTTGTTTTGGCAACTAATTTAATATTGTAAGTTTTGTCAGAATTATAAAAATATAAATTAGTTGTAGCTACTACATAGTCTGTATGCTGAAAAGTAATAATTCCGTCCCCCCGGGGAACGTAAGGAATCTTATAGCTGCCTCTTATATCAGTTTTATCCCAGATTGTGGATGAAGGAGAGTCGCTGCTTACATAGTATATATAGACATCGTTGATAGGGTTTCCAGCCTGGTCACTTACAGTTCCTGACAAAGAATAATTGTAATAAGAATACTGTAATTCCAGGTCTACAAGGTTATCTCCGCTTTCCAGCTTAACTGATTGCGAATATTGTACGTATCCGTCTTTCAGCGCCTTAACAATAAAAACACCAGGATCAATATCATCGATCCGAAACATTCCGTTTGCTCCGGAGACTGTAAACTTCTCCTGACAATTAACTGTGACACCTGATAACGGCACATTATCCTTATTTTTTACAATACCGGTTATCGAGGAAGGCTGTTGTCTCGCAAATTCACTGCATCCTGTTAATAACACCAGGATAGCAAAAAGATAGACTATTTTAGGCATAGCAATTTCCCCTTTATTTTTTATATATGTTGAAAAAAAAATATTTATAAAACTTCGAGAATTGAATCCGACCCTAAACAAATAACGAATTACTTATATGCCAATACAATCCATTATTGGCTGATTAAGAAGAAATTGTCAACAATAATGGCCAATTTTGATTTTTAAATTTAAAAACCCTCCTTTGCTGGTCAAATTCTCTATCGTTAATTCAAAATTTACCGCAAAACGAGATGGCTCTTGACGTTATCGGATGCACCCCGGAAAAGGCTCAGAATTTGCTAAGTTTTTATTTCCAAGTGTATGCAGCAGGTCGGCATTTATGCATGTACTTAAGGAAAAGATCTTGATTCCAATATCTACAAAAAATATTTCCAAGATATCTGTTTTCCAGTTAATCGAACGAATGTTTCCTAAACCAAACATTTTATGTGCAACAGGCATTTCGAGATAAAGGTTTTTTGCTGAAATGGGCCCCTGGTCTACGTAATCATCGAGTTCTATTTCCCATTTACTGCTATCAGCTATTACAGTCTGCTTTTTTTTGGGAATATCCAGGAATAACTCGATAAAACGAGATGGCTTAACTCTATTACCATCCAGAGTATTTGAAGCCATAAGCTCAAGTTGATGCCTGGCCCTGGTAGCTCCTACGTAAAAAAGCCGCACTTCTTCTTCCATAAGAGATCGGTTCCCAGACTTAGCTTCTCGTATGCTGTTTACTGAAGGGAATTGACCATCAAAAAGATCTATCATATAAACACAATCAAACTCCAAACCTTTGCTAGAGTGAACGGTAGAAAGGGTTACAGCATTTTTACCTTTATTGAATTTTGCATTTTGCATAATTTGCTGAAGCCGTTCAAGTCTGTCTTTAAAAGACTGGACGCTATCTGTTCTTGCAGCGATGCTCTTCAAACTACTTATAATTTGGTTTAAACCATCTGTAGAATCAGTTGCATCACTGCTTTGTTTATTTATATACTCACCATAGCCCAGAGCATTAACAATGAACTCTATAGCTTCATGGGCATTCAACTTAGACATCTTTTGGAAGTTTTTCTTTATCGCCAGAATCTTGTCATATTGCTTTTCAGTCAAATCCGGATATTCGAGCAAAGTATCGAATAGGGTTTTGTTTGGCATTCTATTCTTCACGCTATATTCAAACATGACTTTTGATAAAAAGGCATTCATTTTATAATAGATTTGACGAAAAGCTCCAGTGTTTGCAGCGTCATTAGAAAGGTCAAAAAAAGAAATAATATCCATTGTTACCCAATGCCTAAAAAAATGGGTTTTTGCTTCACGCAGGTAAAAAGGAATAGCGCTGGCAGACAATGCATCTGCCACTGGAATTGCCGAAACATTATTCCGGTATAAAACAGCGATACTAGAAAAATCCTTGTTATCTTTCAACTTAGACACAAGATGGATATATTGATCGTTTTTATTCTGAAAGCTGATATATTTTACCGGGGTCCCGTCCTTTCGCTCAGAAAACATATTTTTGTCGTACCGCTCATTATTCTGCTTAATAAACTTATTAGCTGCATTTACGATGCTTTGGGTTGACCGGTAATTATTTTCCATTAAATAAATTTGTGCACCAGGATATGTTTTTTCGAAATCCATTAGTGCTTTGGGAAAAGCTGCCCTAAAAGCATAAATACTTTGATCTTCATCCCCCACCATGAAAATATTATTCCTGGGATTTGCCAAACATTTTAAGATTTGATGCTGAAGGTAGGAAGTATCTTGCGACTCATCCACATTAATATATTTATACTTATTCCTGTAAACATTGACCAAATCTTTGTCCTGGTCAAACAGTTCCAGAGTCTTTGTGAGCATATCATCAAAATCAATTAAGTTATTCTCGTGCTTAAGAGCTTCATAAGATTGAAATATTTCGAAAAAATTCTTTATATCTGTTTTATAACGAATTATTTCTTTTTCCGACAGCATCATATTTTTTACATAACAGATTGCGTTTGATAGCTCCTCAAGTTTATCATCGCTGAGATAAGAATTATTACGCTTTTGATACAGCTGTCTTAACATCTGACTTTTTGTTACCTCGGCTTTTTCATCTTCAATAATGATCGGAAAGCTTAAACGCATTTTCTGAGCATAATTTTTTAGTACAAAATAACAAAAACTATGTATCGTAGAAAAATGGACCTCTCCCTGTATATTATCTCCAAAAGCCTTATGAAACCTGTGCTTCATATCCATTGCTGAAGCCTTGCTAAAAGTTAAGGTAAGGATACTCTGAGGTATAACCCCATGATTTATAACCAAATTGGCGCAGCGGGAAACGATAACGGTAGTTTTGCCACCACCAGGCACAGCCAACAGCAGGATAGGACCATCTATATTTAAAACGGCTTTTTGCTGTTGTTCACTTAAACTTATATTGTGCTTTTTGATTAAATAATCGATAAAATCCATATCAAAACCCTATTTTATTGGCTCTTGCTATTATAACAGCAAGAGAAACTCTTAGATATATGTAGGTACAATACAGCAGAGTTGGATGTTCACAATTTACTTACTTCAGAAACATGGGAATAAACATCTGAACATGGACTTTTATAAAAAGAAGTTTTCTTTGCTTATCCGGTATCGCCCACATATATTTTTGCCTTACAATATAGTCTCAAAATGGTATCATAGGATATACAATATAGATGGCCCTTCAGCGCCCATGGACGGAGCGCCTCAAGCAGAAAAACTCACCAAAGATTTGATCATTTAGACTTATACCCATGACAATGCCGACACACCTTCTTATTAGACGCGGTCATGGGCTTGTGACGTTGATTCTACTCAGCCCAAAACGATGCTTTTAGATACAAATAAAAAAGCAACAAATCCGCTATGAATTAGACAAGAAATTTTTATAAGGATTTAGACATGAAAAATATTTTGAAGTATGTTTGCCTGCTTGTATTCGGGTTTATGTTAACTGGATGCGGGGAGCTGGCAAAAAATAATACCAGTATTAATGAAAACACCGATATCCAGGAACTTAACTCAAACAGAATTCAAAAACCATTATCAGGGAGTTTTATTCAGCCATGGCTGGTGGAATCATGGACATCAAGCAATTTTACCACCGAGTTACAATATATGGATAACGTCCATATGGACCATTTTATCTGGCAATGGACGGTAGACAGCACACCTTCAACCATGAAAGCTTATTACCCTACAGAATTAGCCAAGTTTACCGGAACAGCAACCGATCCTGTTGGATTATCTCTTGAAGCTGCCAAAACTCAAGGATTAAAAGTCTGGCTGGGGCTAAACTATACAAACGACTGGTGGAGCAAAGGTGCTAATGACGACGTCTGGCTGACCAAAGAATATAACCTTAGCAAACAGATTGCGCAAGAACTCTGGAAGCTTTTTGGAGCTAACTACGGTGATACAATCGCAGGATTTTATTTGCCGATGGAAGTTAATAACCTTAATTTTGACAGCACCGCTGAGAAACACTTGATCAGCGTTTATAACGATGTCGCCACATATATTCACACAAATATGAACAAACCCGTTATGGTTGCGCCATATTTTGTTTCACATGCCGACTTAAATGCTTTACAATACGCAGAAATGTGGGGTCGAATTATTGTTAGCGCTCCAATAGATATAGTCGCTGTACAGGATGGTATCGGTGCGGGAAATGCAACATTAACAGATATCGCAACCTGGCTTTCTCCATTAAGAGCAGCAATTAAAAAAAATCGTCCTGCCACGCAATTCTGGATTGTCCTTGAAACTTTCACAACTGATTATAATTCAGCTCCATTATCCAGGGTACTAAGGCAACTGCTAGCAGAACAATCCTATGCAGACAAATTTACAACTTTCAGCTTTAATCATTACGACTCACCACAACAAGGGCATACAAAAAAATATAATGGATGGGAAACATATTTCAAAGTATACTGAATACGATCTGCCATTCGTTTGAGAAAAAACATTGCTCTTCCTATGTTGAGTAATTCACAAGAAGTTTCAGATACAACGTTTAATATCTACAAATGTCATTATATATTTTTAATAATTGTATATTCTTCGCATATATTGCGGAGAATATACTAGCTAATCTCCGCAACTTTCATTATTACCAATCAAAACGTAATTCGTGCTACGGCCTGCACCAACCTTGATTAATATATTCTTATCAACCAATTCTAAAATATCCCTGTTTGCAGAATCTTGCGAACACTTACATATTTTTGCCCATTTAGAAGAAGTTAATTTTCCTTCAAAATTATCAAAAAGCATATTTATTACTTTCTTTTGTCTATCGTTTAAATTAATGCTTCCATATTTTTGCCAGAATAATGCTTTATTAAATATACAAGAAAGTGTTCCTTGGGTATTTTCGATAGCACGCAATAAGCATTCAATAAACCAAACTAGCCACGCTGTAATATCAAGTGAACCCTTTTGAGTTTTTTCTAATATATTATAGTACTCATTACGTTCTTTTCTTATTTGCGCTGACATACTGTAAAATCGCTGTGGAGTATTTTCTGCTCTAGCAAGCAGCATATCAGTTAATGCTCTTGCAATTCGTCCATTCCCGTCATCAAAAGGATGCAAAGTAACAAACCATAAATGAGCTATACCAGCTTTTATGACAGTATCGATATGCGCTGAACCGTTTACCCAATCAATAAACTCAAGAATTTCTAACTCGAGAGAGGATGCTTCCGGTGCTTGATAATGGACTTTTTCTTTACTTATAGCACCTGATACAACTTGCATTGGTCCGTTTTTATCATCTCGAAACTGCCCTACTTCTATTTTATGCATTCCACTATAACTTGTAGGGAACAAAGAAGCGTGCCATCCGATTAATATATCTTTAGTTAAAACTAGGTTATAATGCTGTGTTGCATCAAGCATCGTCTCTACAACACCTTCGATGTTGCGGTCGACATGTATTCCACCACCGACATCAAATCCTAAACGTCTCGCGACAGACGATCTAACTTGTTCTTTATCAAGTATCTCGCCTTCAATCTCACTGGATTTAATAATATCCTGAGTCAATATATTTAATACAGCTTCTTCCTTTAATTCAAATCCAAGTGCATTCATTTTGCCGAGCAACAAACCTTGTGCAAGTTTTGTCGGGAGCAATACTTCCAATACCTTTTCATTATTCCAAGTAAAATTAGGCCAATTTTGATTTTTATAAATATACATCATTTTCACCGCACCTTCTGCGGAGATTATATACATTATTCTCCGCAAAGTCAAAAAAGTTAAACGAGGAAAGGACATTAAATGACAAAAATAAAATTAATACAGGTAAAAAGTAATAGTGATTTAACTGGGGGGAGAGTCCGCCTGTGTGACAGGTGTGTCCGTAATATTGAATCCCAGTAAAATCAAGGGTTTCAGATTTACTCAGATTAACTGAAACCCAGTGTTTTTAGTTGAAAAAAAATTGAGTAACTCACCCAGATAATGGCTTTTGCACTAGAAGGTAATCTTATACTTTACCCCGGCACCACGCCCAATAGACTGAACAAATGAGGCAGCTAGGAGCTTATTAAGGGAATAGATCGCAGTCCTTCTTGGGATATTAAGCATTTCCACAATATTTTTTGTTTGCAGGTAATGCTCAGGCTGCTCCTTAAAACATGCGAGGATCTTAAGGTCCGTTTCGGACAGAGTTTGCAGCAAATCATATTTCTGCGCATAGTGATCAATGTTCGGCAAACTCTCCCGTATCACTTGTATCATATAAGCGAGCAATTCATTGTACTTGTACTTCGCAGGATCTGGGTTGAAGTGGCCACCGGAACACTTGTTTAATACCAAGTAATATTGTGGCCTTGTCTTCTCTACTTCTCGATCAAGAGCTATATATGGAATAATAGCCGAAAAATAGTTATCCTCGGAATTCATGAGTATAGCCTGAAAGAACAGTCGGGACAGTCTGCCGTTCCCATCCTGAAAAGGATGTATCGCCAGGAATCTGAAGACAAACTCTACCGCAGTTGGCAGACACCATGGATCAGTCATCAGTGTAGCATTAAACCAGGCAACCAGGTCATGCATGCTTGTTTCTGTTTCAATTCCAGGGTCAGCTGTCCTCAGTAACGTCTTTTTACTTCCTGTTCTGCTATTTGATTCGACAACACTGTTTATCTGAGTTTTGTAGTTGCCCTGATAATGAACTGCCCCCGAGTAATATTTCATAATTTCTCGGTGCAAACCCTTGATATTAGACTCTCTCATTGGCACAAAATCTTTGGGAGCATGATTGATGATCTGGATAGCATCACGGTACCCTGCGACCTCTTCTATGCTACGCTCTTTATCTTTGGACAACTTATCCTTAATGACGTGTTCTCTGTCTTTAAAGGTAGCATTGCTTTCTGTGTTAATATCCTTGTCAATCCAATCAATCTCGACATCAGTAAGTATGGCGTTCTCAATACGAGTAGATGCCCCTATGTTGCTGATTAAAGAATGTTTTCTGATGTACTTTTTCTTTGGCTCAGGATAAGCGTCAACCTGGTCCCATCGCCTTTGACAGAGTGAGAATAATTCTTTTAGCGCTCTTATTAAATCTTGATTAATCTCGTATGATAACATATGGTTATTATAGCGTAATGTGCAAGAGTGTGCAACGGATAACCGTCATCGACTGCACACTTCTGCACACTTTTCTTGAGTTATCAAGTGAATCTAGTGTTTCTTGTTAAAGAAAAGACAGTAGTACCAAGTAGTTATGGCAAAATAAAACTGAGCCATGGTGTTATTTCTCAGAATAATCCGGCTTAATGTTGCTGAATAATCTGGCCGATTCAAAATAAACCGGCCAGATTGAGAATAATTAAAAAGTTTCAGATGCAG